>CAUHBW010000194.1 GCA_959604115.1 uncultured Bilophila sp.
ATTGGCGAACATGCACTCGAGAGCGAGATCGGACTGAATGATCTCGTTGCCGAAAAGCTGGGCGAGCCGCGCCGATTCCTTGGGCGGAATGCAGTCGAACAACCTCTTGTGGTTCTGTTTCAGCTCATGGTCGTCCAGCCCGAGGAGCGTCAGCGCGTTGGGCGAAACATACTCCATACGCCTTTGGCGCAGGTCGTAGAGCATAAATACGTTGCCGACGTTTTCCGAAATGATTTTGAAAATGGATTCCCGATAGTTCTTCTCGGCTTCCCGTCTGGCGGCTATGCGCTGGAATACAATGGCGAACGCCACCATCAGGATGGAGACGAGCACGGAGAGCATCACACTGAAGCGGAGGGCCTGTCTGCCTTTATTGGCAAGACGTTCTACGGAAAGCGCCGCATGGGCGAGCATATCGTTGGTGACGAGCTGTTCCAGCTCCTCATACAGAGGGGACATATCCTGATAGATGCGTTTTCCGAGTTCGGCCTGAGACGTTTGCGCGGCTGTTTTGAGGATGTCGTCCTGTTGCGCGTATACTGTTTCAAGAAGGTTCCCGAGATGGACCACATGGGCCTTGGGGCCGAGGTAATACTCTCGGATGTAGTTGAACTTGCGGGTGATGTTCGGCTTCAGGGCGTCGAACTGCTCTTGCGTGTGGGCGATGTCCGCAGGCGTATTGTAGGAAGCAAGTCTGCCGAGCCCGGATTCCATGACGAAAATATTCCGCCGCAAGCCGTAAACGGCTGAGGAAACGGAAATGGGATGGGCGATGAGCGTTTCCAGATTGCTATCCAGCTTGTGTAGGCTGAAAAGGGAAATGCCGGAAAACACTGTGGCGAAGAGGCATACGCACAACAGAATGGCTTTGTTGCCACCGTTTTTTTTCGTCAGCAAATGAAGCCAATCCATATCTGGTCCTTTGGTTTTGTGCAATGCGGCGAAGGGAAAAAGGCGTGTGGGAAACGGCAACGACGCAAATGTACTCAATTTTTCACAAGATCATATCCTTGTTTCGGTATTGAGACGGCTGCGTGTAAAATCCGCTATATCGTTTCATTTCAAATGCGCGTTACTGAAATGCGCTATCAGTCTAACAAAAAACAGACGAATAGAAAAGAGGATACGGTAAAGCTCCTTCGCTTTTCGGACTTGGGGAGCAACATGGCGGGAACGGTGAAGCGTCCGGCGCAAACGGCGTGTCCGCTGCTGACCGGCTGTTTTTTATGGCCAGCGGAGGCCCTTTCCGAGATTCGAATGATGTCCCGTTTTCTTCCGCAACCGGCGGGAACATGTACGGAACATCTGCTGAAGGCGTGCGGGACGGAACGGATCGGCGGTCGTTTCCGATAAGGAATGTTCGGATACGAAAAAGAATAAATTCGTATCATCTTTGACAAAAAAACGGAATCGTTTATATTGGACATACGACGAAGATGCCGGTTTTGAACGGAATAGCCCGGCGCGGAGTCCGCTTGCCCCTGTGGGGGCGCTCCTCCTCGCCGACGGATATTCCCTCACGCCGACCGCATCTTGATGGACGCGGTCGTCCGGTTTCTGCGTTCCTCGCGGGTACCCGTTCCCTTTTTGCCTTGAAGGAGAGGATATGAAGTTTCGCTTCAACAAGCCAACCTGCCAGAATATCCGAAAATCGCTCAGGAAAGAGTGGATCGAGACCAACGGGCTCGGAGACTACGCGTCAAGTTCGCTCATCTGTTGCAACACGCGGAAGTACCACGGTCTGCTGGTGGCCGATCTGGAACAGCCGGCAGGAAAACACGTGCTGCTTTCGACGCTTGAGGAGTCGCTCCTGGTCGGAGACCGGGAACTGTTCTTCTCGTGCCGGAAACATCCGGGCGTGTACTACCCGCGCGGACACGAATACCTCCATGAAATGGAAATCGGGGAGTGGCCGATATTCCGCTACCGCCTCGGCGAGGTGACGCTCTGCCGCGAGCTGATGCTCATCCCCGGACGCCGCCTGCTCGTCGTGCGCTACGAAGTGCGCGGAGCGGGGCCGGATACGCCGCCCATGAGCCTGCGCGTCAAGCCGTTGCTGGCCTTTCGCCATGCGGACCGCCTGACGCACGCCAATCCCGATCTGCGTCCCGAAACCTTTTCCGCGCCTTCCGGGTTCAGCGTCCGTCCGTACCCCGCGTTGCCTCCGCTCTTCATGCAGGCGCAGGGCGAGGCCATTTTCGACGCGCTCCCGGACTGGTACCGTACGGTTGAGTATCTGGTGGAGCAGGAACGCGGCTTCGACTATCAGGAGGACTTGTTCCAGCCGGGCATATTCGACATCCGCCTCGTCCCCGGCAAGCCGGTGTATCTGACCGCCTCCACGGAGGCGATCCGCACGGCCCACGGGCAGGACGTCATCGGCGCGCTCTGGCGTCAGGAAGCCGAACGGCGTCTTGAAAAGGCCCGGAGCACGGAGACGCTGGAAGGCCACCTCGTCCATGAAGGGGAAAAGTTTCTTGTCCGCCGCTCCGGCGGGGAAACCGCCGTGGTCGCCGGGTACCACTGGTTCGGCTCGTGGGGCCGCGATACGCTCATCGCCCTGCCGGGGCTGACGTTCTATGCGGGACGGCCCGATACGGGAGCCGACGTGCTGGCGAGGATGGGCGCGGCGGCCAAAGACGGACGCATCCCCAACTGCTTTTCCGCCGACGGCAACCACGCCTACAATTCCGTGGACGCCTCTCTGTGGTACGTCTGGGCCGTGCAGCAGATGCTCCGCGTCCAGCCCGACCGCAAGGGCTTTGTTCGCGAGCACTGCTGGCCGACCATCAAGGCCGTCATCGACGCCTACGGCGGGGGGCGCATCCCGCTGGTGGCCAAGGACGCCGAGGGCTTTCTCTCCGTGGGAACCCCGGAAACCCAGCTGACATGGATGGACGCCGCGGTGGACGGCAGGCCCGTCACCTCTCGGCACGGGCAGCCCGTGGAAATCAGCGCGCTCTGGTACAACGCGCTGGCGTTCGCGGACAGCCTCGCCAAAACGTTCGGGGAACCGGAATGGCGGCAGGCCGGGCTGGACGGCATGCGCGCCGTGTTCGCGAAACGCCACTGGGTTCACGACGAGCAGAACGGGGACTTCCTCGCCGACGTCTGGCGCGACGGCGACGTGGACACCCGGGTGCGCCCCAACCAGCTGTTCGCGGTATCCCTTCCCTATCCGGTTCTGGACGAAGAGTATTACGCCAACGTGCTTTCCCGCGTCCGGCGCTGCCTGCTGACGCCCTACGGCCTGCGCACGCTGGCCCCGAGCGCCCCGGATTACCGTTCGCTCTACGAGGGCGGCCCGGCGCAGCGCGACGGCGCGTATCATCAGGGTACGGTCTGGCCGTGGCTCCTGGGAGCCTACGGCGAAGCCCTGCTGCGGACGGCCTGGGACGTTCCGGGCTCGACGCGGGAACTGCTGCGGACGCTGCGCCCCCTGTTCGCCCAGCATTTGGGCGATGCGGGCATGGGATCGGTTTCGGAGATTTTTGACGGCGACCCGCCGCATCTTCCCAACGGCTGCATTGCGCAGGCGTGGAGCGTGGCCGAGTGCCTGCGCCTGCTGCACCTGCTGCGGGAGGCCGCTCCCGAAGTGTACGCCGAGTGGGAAGCCGACGCCCGAAAAGGAGGCGACTGATGCGTGTTCTTATGTTCGGCTGGGAGTTTCCTCCGTACAAGAGCGGGGGGCTCGGGACGGCGTGCTACGGCATGACGCAGGCGCTGGCCCGGAAAGGCACGGACATCCTGTTTGTGCTGCCCCACGCCTCCGGGGAGGGACGGGTGCGGGTCGGGAACCGGCTGTCGCTGTGTTCGGCTTCGGGCACGCTGGTGGAAAACAGCGTTTCCAACGTCAGGCTCAACGAGGAAGTGCGGGAGCTGTGGAGGGAAAGGCTGCACATCGAGCACGTCGATTCGCTGCTGTTTCCCTATGACACCCCGGAAAGCTACGACGAGCGGAGGCGCGAACTCGAACGCCTGCGGACCGCCGAGCTGCGGGCGGAGGTTTCAAGCTCCACGCGGGGAACGGTGCTGCGCCTGCACGGCGGGTACGGCCCCGATCTCATGAGCGAAGTGTACCGTTACGGCCTTGCGGCGGCGGCCATCGCCCGGAAGGCGGACTTCGACGTGATCCACGTGCACGACTGGATGACCTATCCGGCGGGCATGCTCGTCAAAAAGCTGACCGGCAAGCCGCTGGTGGCGCACATCCACGCGCTGGAGCACGACCGGAGCGGAGACAACATGAACCGGGCCGTGGCGGACATCGAACGCGCGGGCATGGAAGCCGCGGATCGGGTGGTGGCCGTAAGCCATTACACCAAGCGTCTGGTCACGGAACAGTACGGCATCCCGGAAGACAAGATCGAAGTGGTCCACAACGCCGTTTCGCGGAGCGAGATCGACCGCGTGTATATGGTTCCGGCCCGGTGCCGTCACGAACAATGGGTTCTGTTCATGGGGCGGGTCACGTTTCAGAAGGGCCCCGACTATTTTGTGGAGGCCGCCCGGCTGGTGCTCGACCGCATTCCCAACACGCGGTTCATCATGGCGGGCAGCGGCGACATGCTGCCCAACATGGTCCGGCGGGTGGCGCAGCTGCGCATGGGCAGCCGTTTTCACTTCACCGGGTTTCTCAAGGGCGAGGACGTGGATCGCATGTACGCCCTGAGCGATCTCTACGTCATGCCGAGCGTCTCGGAACCCTTCGGGATCGCGCCGCTTGAGGCCATGGCCTACGACGTGCCCGTGCTCATTTCGCGACAGTCGGGGGTGGCGGAAGTGGTGCGGAACGCCATCAAGGTCGATTTTTGGGATATTCGGGAAATGGCGAACAAAATCTGCGCCATGCTCACCTATCCGCTGCTTGCCGCCGAAGTCGTCAAAAACTGCCGTGAGGAGCTCAAGAATATCCGGTGGGAAAACGCGGCTGATCGTCTGAACGCCGTCTATGCGCAACTCGTTCCGGGGGGGAATTGATATGTCCGCGATCTGCTTCTATTTTCAGGTTCATCAGCCGTACCGCCTGAGGCACTACACCTTTTTCGACATCGGGGTGGATTCCTTCTACGAGGACGAGAATGCGAACTGCGGCATCCTCCTCAAGGTGGCCCGCAAGTGCTACCTGCCCATGAACGCCCTGCTGCTCAAACTGATCCGCAGACACGAGGGGCAGTTCAAGGTCAGCTTCTCGATTTCCGGCACGGCGCTGGACCAGTTCGAGGCCTACGCGCCCGAAGTCATCCAGAGTTTCCGGGAACTGGTGGAGACGGGATGCGTCGAGCTGTTGTCCGAAACCTACAACCATTCGCTTTCCTTCCTGTATTCGCCGGAGGAATTCCGGGAGCAGGTCGCGCTGCACGACGATCGCATTGAGGCGTTGTTCGGGATCCGGCCCCGCGTGTTCCGCAATACGGAGCTCATCTACAACAACGCGCTGGCCCGCGCGGTGGAGGACATGGGCTACGACGCCGTGCTCGCCGAGGGCGCGGACCATGTGCTCGGCTGGCGCAGCCCGAACTTCGTCTACCGTCCGGCGGGATGCGACAGGCTGAAGCTGCTGCTCAAGAACTATCCCCTGTCCGACGACATCGCCTTCCGTTTTTCCAACCATGCGTGGCCGGAGTTTCCGCTCACGGCGGACAAGTTCGCGAGCTGGGCGCACGCGGCCAACGCCTCGGGGGATCTTATCAACTTGTTCATGGATTACGAGACGTTTGGTGAGCATCAGTGGGAGTCCACCGGCATCTTCGCCTTCATGGAGGCCCTGCCCGAAGTGCTGCTCCGGACGCCGGGCTTCGAGTTCCTCACGCCCTCGGAGGCGGCGGCCCGGCATGCGCCGGTGGCGAGCCTCGACGTGCCGAACTTCATGTCGTGGGCGGATGCCGAACGCGACCTGACCGCGTGGCTCGGCAACGACATGCAGCACGACGCCATCGAATCCGTCTATCGCATGGAAACGCGGATCAAGGCCATGGGCGATCCCGATCTGCTCCGGACGTGGCGGCGGCTGCAAACCTCCGACCATTTCTATTACATGTGCACCAAGTGGTTTTCCGACGGCGACGTGCACAGCTATTTCAACCCCTACGGAACGCCGTACGACGCCTACATCAACTACATGAACGTCCTTGCGGATTTCGAGTTGTCGCTTGACGCGGCGGCCACTCTCGAACACACTTCCGAACATGTCCTCGCAACCGTCTGAACGGACGGGTGGCCCGTGGGATTGTCCCCGCGGGCCGAAGCAGGGAGGCGCAGGAGCCCCGTATGCAATATGATATGTCGCGTGCCACGCTTTTTGAAGTCAGCTGGGAAGTGTGCAACAAGGTCGGCGGGATTTACGCCGTCGTCAGCAGCAAGGCGTTGGAGGCGGTCGGCCTTTTCGGCGAAAATTACTATCTGCTGGGCCCCGATTTCGGGGACAACGCCGAATTCGAGGAAACGGACGAGACATGCTGGGTCAGACTGCGCGAAATCGCCGCGCAGCGGAACCTCGCCTGCCGGTTCGGGCGCTGGACCATCCCCGGCAGGCCCAAGGTCATCCTCGTGGACTACCGGGAACGCTACAATCAGGGGCAGCTTCTGTATACGCTGTGGAACCGCTACG
The DNA here is from genome assembly GCA_959604115.1 of uncultured Bilophila sp. Lineage (GTDB taxonomy): Bacteria > Desulfobacterota > Desulfovibrionia > Desulfovibrionales > Desulfovibrionaceae > Bilophila. The sequence goes on from CAUHBW010000194.1 coordinate 6,611, forward strand.
GCGTGGATTCCATTTCCGGCGGCTGGGACTACGTGGAGCCGGTCATGTTCAGCACCGCCTGCGGCGAAGTGATCGAGGCGGCCTGCCAGACGCTGGTGGAGTCGGATGCCCCGGTGCTCGCCCATTTCCACGAGTGGATGTGCGGCGGCGGCCTGCTGTATCTGAAGGAGCACGCCCCGAGGGTGGGGGCCGTGTTTACCACCCACGCGACCATGCTCGGGCGGTCGATGGCGGGATCGGGCTTCGACATCTACAAGCAGATGAACCAGATCAACCCCAAGCACGAAGCCGGGGCCTACAACATCACCGCCAAGTGCTCGATGGAAACCGTGTCCGCGCGGGAGGCCGACTGCTTCACCACGGTGAGCCGGATCACGGCGGACGAGGCGACCGTGTTCCTCGGACGCGCCCCGGACGTGGTGACGCCCAACGGGCTGGACATGCGCGTCATCCCCGACTACAGCGTGGAACGCGCCGTGCCGCGCGAACAGCGGGAAAAACTGCTCGGTGCGGCGGGACGGCTGCTGCGCCGCGAACTCGCCCCGGATACGCGCATCTTCATCATTTCCGGGCGATACGAATTCCACAACAAGGGCGTTGACGTGTTCCTCGACGCGCTGGCGGGCGTCAACGAGGCGCTGCGCCAGTCCCAGATCAATGTGCTGGCCCTGTGCGCCGTCATGGGCGGGCACAGCGGGGTCAATCTCGACGCCGTGGGTGGCGAGCCGTCCAAACAGTCGGATCAGGGGCCGTACTGGATCAG
>CAUHBW010000195.1 GCA_959604115.1 uncultured Bilophila sp.
GAAAGTTTCCCCTTCCCCTCCCCCGATTCCTTCTTTCCTTCGGCTTGCGCGGCGGGGGGAGAGTGGTTACACTGAAAAAACATGCCATTAACCATCAGGCGTTCGCCTGAGGAGATTTCCTATGAAAAAATTGCTTTTGCTGGCGGCGCTGGCGCTGTGCGCCTCGCCCGCCTACGCGGCTCCCGATCGCTTTGCCCAGATGGACAAGGACGGCAACGGTCAGGTGGACTGGGAAGAATTTCAGGCCGCCATTCCGGGCATGAAGCGTCCGGCCTTCGACACCATCGACGCCGACAAGAGCGGCGGCATTTCCCGCGAGGAATGGGACGCCTTCATGAAGTCCCACATGGGCGGACAGAAAATGCCCCCGGCCGGAATGGGCATGGGCAAGATGCCGCCCGCCGGAATGGGGAAGATGCCCCCCGAAGACATGGGCGGCAAGACGGGCATGCCCCTGATCCAGCCCCCGGCGCAGCAGGATGCCGCTCCGGCAAAGAACTAGCCTTTTGCCAACGAAACCCACGGTTTCATAAACGCCAGCCGCCCTCTGAAGGCGGCAGCAAAGGATTCCTTCATGAACAAGGATGCTTCCTCCACGGAAACGGTTTCTTCCGCGTCGGAAAACGCCGCCGGACTGGACTTTCTGCATGTCCGCATCAATCAGGACAACGCCTCGGGACGCTTCGAGGGCAAGGTCCATACCCGGTTCCCACCGGAACCGAACGGCTACCTGCACATCGGCCACGCCAAATCCATCTGCATCAACTTCGGGTTGGCGAAGGAATACGGCGGGCTGTGCAACCTGCGCTTCGACGACACCAACCCGGTGAAAGAAGATACCGAATACGTGGACTCCATCCGCGAGGACGTGCATTGGCTCGGCGGTGAGTGGGACGATCGCGAATTTTACGCGTCCGACTACTTCGATCGGCTGTATGCGTATGCCGAACAGCTTATCCGGGACGGCAAGGCCTATGTTGACAGCCAGAGCGCCGAAGCCATCCGCGCCAGCCGGGGCACGCTGACGCAGCCCGGCACGGAAAGCCCCTACCGCAACCGGTCCGTCGAGGAAAACCTCGATCTGTTCCACCGGATGCGCGACGGCGAATTCGCGGACGGGGAGCATGTGCTCCGCGCCAAAATCGACATGGCCTCGCCCAACGTGGTCATGCGCGACCCCACGCTGTACCGCATCCGGCACGCCGAACACCACCGGACCGGCGACAAGTGGTGCGTCTATCCGATGTACGACTTCACGCACTGCCTGTCCGACTCTATGGAAGGCATCACGCACTCCATCTGCACGCTGGAATTCGTCAACAACCGCGAGCTGTACGACTGGGTGTTGGACGCGCTCGGCGTGTACCACCCGCAGCAGATCGAATTCGCCCGCCTTGGCCTGACGTACACCGTGCTGTCCAAGCGCAAGCTCATCCAGCTCGTGAAGGGCGGCTACGTGCGCGGGTGGGACGACCCCCGCATGCCCACGATCTGCGGCCTGCGCCGCCGCGGGTACACCCCGGAGGCCATCCGCGACTTCTGCGCCCGCATCGGCGTGGCCCGCGCGGAAAATCTGGTGGAATACGGCCTGCTGGAATTCTGCGTGCGCGAGCACCTGAACGCCATCACCCCGCGCACGATGGCCGTGCTCGATCCGATCAAGGTGGTCATCGAGAACTATCCCGAGGGGCAGGTGGAGTGGTTCGACATGCCGTTCAGCCCGGACGGCAGCGTGGAAGGCAGCCGCAAGGTGCCGTTCAGCCGCGAACTGTACATCGAGCGCGACGACTTCCGCGAAGATCCGCCGAAGAAGTTCCATCGCCTGTTCCCCGGCTCCGAAGTGCGTCTGCGCTACGCCTACTACATTACCTGCAAGGATGTGGTGAAGGACGCCGACGGCAACATCGTGGAACTGCGCTGCACCTATGATCCCGAATCGAAGGGCGGTTCTTCGCCCGACGGACGCAAGGTCAAGGGCACCATCCACTGGGTGTCGGTGCCGCATGCCGTGCCCGCCGAAGTGCGGCTGTACGATCATCTGTTCACGTCCCCCACGCCCGGCAACACGCCCGAAGGCGTGGAGTTCACGGATCTCCTCAATCCCGATTCCCTGCGGGTGATCACCGCGCAGCTGGAACCGGCGCTGGCGGACTTCCCCGCAGGAACGCGGGTGCAGTTCGAGCGTCTCGGCTATTTCTGCGCGGACCCCGACGGCAAACCCGGCGCGCCCGTCTTCAACCGGACGGTGACGCTCAAGGACTCGTGGGCCAAGATCGAACAGAAGCAGTAAGGTTTCATCACTACGGAAACGACGGCGGGGCTTCGGCCCCGCCTGTTTTTTCGGTCCCCGGAATCGGCGCGTTCCGAAAAAATGTTTTCCCGCGCGGCGTCCCGGCGAAGGCGCGCGGCGTCGGACGCGAGAGAATCAGGGACTGTGCTTTCCTTCGGAATACCGTATGATGACATCTTGCGGGCACGTCTCCTCCGTGCTAGAGCTTGGCCCGCATTTCGCGTATAACTTTTTTGACAAGCGTTGCTTGCCCTTTTTGCAGAGGCTGCGCCATGAGCTTTTCCCGTCTGTTTCGAGTCTGTGCGTCCGCGTTGTTGTGCGCGGGATTGTTCCTGTCCGCCGAAAACGCTTCCGCAGGAGGAGCGGGGACGGTCGTGGACGGCCGCGCCATCCTCAGGATGGGCAAGGGGAGCGATCTGTGCGCGCTGACGTTCGACGACGGGCCGAGCCAGCACACGGCCCGGCTGATGGACATCCTGCGCGAGCGGGGCATCCACGCCACGTTTTTCGTCGTGGGCAAGCAGGTGAAATACCACCCTGAACTCGTCGTGCGTCTCCAGCAGGAAGGGCACGAAATCGGCAACCACACGTACTCCCACCGCTCGCTCCGCCATCTCGGCGTCGACGCCCAGCGCGGAGAAATCCTGAGCGTTCAGGAGGCGTTGCGGAAGCTCGGCGTCCATTCGCGCTACATCCGCCCGCCGTACGGCAACTTCGACGCCAACACCGTCGCCATCGCCAGGGAAGAGGGCGCGGACATCATGCTCTGGTCCATCGACAGCATGGACTGGTCCAAGCGGGCGAGCATCGAAAACATGAAGACGCTCATCAGCGGGCAAAAGCTGCGCGGCGTGTTTCTGTTCCACGACACGCACGTGCAGACCATCGACGCGCTGCCGGAAATTCTTGACCGCCTTATTGCGGACGGCTGCCGGTTTGTGACGGTTTCCGAATACCTTGCGGCCCTGCGCCGCGACGCGCTGCCGGAAGGCGTCAAGGTCGCGGAGCCCGCGCCGCAGGCCGAGCCGCAGCCTTCGCAGGCCGCCGGGGAGGAACCGGGTTTCCTCATTCAGCCCGGCGACGTGCACGAAGTCCGTCAGCCCCTGGCGCCGAAGGAAGAGCCGGAACAGCTTGCGGGGCATTCCACCAATACGGACGGCGCGCCCGAGCCGAAGAGACTGGAAACCTCCATGCTGGAACAGTATGATTCTCTTTGAAAACAGTATATTACAAAATATTGCTCCGCCGGAGAATGCGGCCTTCGGCGGCATCCACACTGTTTTGCGGCGAACGGCTTGCGCCTCGCATGCCGACGCTTGAAAGCTGAAAGGCTGTTGGGCGTGGGTTGAGAGAGATTTCCGATCGGGAACGGATCTCGGCGTCATACAAATGAAAAAGGGAACCGAAGTTCCCTTTTTTCATATCCGTGACGCTTATTTGCCGCAGCACTTCTTGTACTTTTTGCCGCTGCCGCAGGGACAGGGCTCGTTGCGGCCGATTTTGGGCGTTTCGCGGCGGTACGGATCCTGCCCGTGGACGTTGCCGTCCACGTAGTACCAACGTCCGTCCTCACGGCGGAAGAACGCGTCTTCGCGCAGGGACTGGGGCATGCCGTTGACAGAATAGCGGGCTTCAAAGGATACTTCGCCCGTCTCGTCGGTTTCGGCGCCGTCCGTGGTGGAGAAGATTTCGAGGCCGTCCCATTCGACGGCTTCCGACCACTTCTTCATTTCTTCGTGATCGGCCTCGTCGCGGATGCTCGGGTGCACGGTATCGTTCAGGTAATCGTATTTGCCGAGGGTGTGGGCGGTATAGCGCGAACGCATCAGCGCTTCGGCGGTGGGGGCGGGTTCGCGGCCTTCAATATACGGTTCGCAGCATTCTTCATAGGGGCGGTCGGAGCCGCAGGGGCACAGGGACATGGACGTTCCTCCGGGAATAGACAGGCGGGGCCTGCGCGTGAATGATGTGCAGACTGGTTACGGTTTCGCGTCCCCGTAGTCAAGGCCCGGAAACCAAAACAGCCCGCATGAGCGGGCCGTTGTGGGAGGAAGAAAGTGATGAAGAAAGAAGAAAGGAATTGCTTTATCTATAGCAATGTCCGTGCCATTTTTTCGAGGCCCTTGTCTTTTTCCATTTAGGCAATAAAATTAAACTATTAGGAATTGCAAAATACGCGCATCCTCCGGCACGGGGTGTCATAATTTGTACCTGTCCGGATATCCCCTTGGTATACGTCGGGGGGGAACCAAAAATTTTTACCAGGAGAACGACCATGCAAGCCATCGGCATCATAGGGTTCAGCAATTCCGGAAAAACCACGCTCATTTCCCGTCTTTCCGAATGTCTTGAGGCGCGCGGCCTCGAGGTGGCCATCGCCAAGCACACGCATCACGAGCTGGACAAGCCGGACACCGACACCGCGCTTCTGATGAGCCCCAAGCGGACCATCGTGGGCTTGAGCAACACGAAGGACGGCAAGGGCGAAGCCATGATCCACTGGGGGCATCCCTGTTTTCTGCGCGATTTCGTGCCGTTGCTGGACGCGGACATCCTGCTGGTGGAAGGCGGGAAGGCCATCGGCTGGCTGCCGCGCGTGCTCTGCCTGCGGACCACGCCCGAGCTTTTGACGGCTCTTCCCGAAGGCTGCAAGGCGCTGCGTCCGGAACTTGCGCTGGCCACCTACGGGGACAACACCTTGCCGGGGTTGCCGTCGTTCACGGTGGAGACGCTTGATGCGCTGGTGGATCTGATTCAGGAGCGTTCGTTCATGTTGCCGGGGCTCGACTGCGGGGCCTGCGGCGAGGCGGACTGCGCCGCGATGGTTCGGCGCATCGTTGCCGGGGAAAAGACGCCCGGCGACTGCGTGGCGGCCCGCGGCTCCGTCGAGGTCACGGTCAACGGGCAGTCCATCGGGCTCAATCCCTTTACGGCGCAGATGCTTTCCGGCGGCGTCAAGGGTATGCTCGGCGCGCTCAAGGGTATGGTCCCCGGCGGCGAGGTCGTGATCAAGATGAAGGGGTAGGTGAGGACGAGGAACTGGGGGAGGGGAGAAGGGGTCCTTTGAAAAGGGTCACCTTCTCCCCTCCCCGGACCCCCTCTCCTCCCCCAAAACTTTGACTGTATCGAATCCTTATTTGAGAGTCTTCCTTCTTTAAGGTAGCAGGCCGGATGTTGAAAAGAAGGAGAGAGAATTTTTTGATCCGTTTGAGAGAAAAAAGACGAGGCCAGCCTCGTCTTTTTTTGCTTTTCTTCGTGAAACCGGGAGACGAACGCCTCCGAAACCGGCTCCCGCGTTTCCTAGCCCCGCATCGACCCATCCGAAAGTCTTTGGGGGAGAGGGGGAGGCCCCTTTCTCCAGAAAGGGGCCTCTCCCCCTCCAATCTTTTAAAAAGATTCCTCCACGACAATCTCCGCCAGCGGCTTGCGGGTCTTGGCATGGCGGTCGGGAGACTTCGGCTCCCCGGCGGCGTAGCCCATGGCGAGGACGTGCACGGGCTCAACCCCTTCGGGCATATGGAACAGATCACGGATGACCGCAGGATCGAAATAGTTTATCCAGCAGCTCCCCAGCCCCTGATCCGTGGCTTCCAGCAACATGTGCGTCGCGGCGATGGCTGTGTCGGTGTCGAAGGTGTTCTTGGCGTCGAAGGGGCGTACCCACGCTTCGGACGCCACGCCGCAGACGATGATCGCCAGCGGATAGCCCTTCACATTGGTGGACTGGCCCAGCTTCGCCAGCCCTTCGGGACTCCGTACGACCAGAAAACGGTACGGCTGGTTGTTCTTCGCCGTGGGCGACACGCGCCCGGCCTCGAGAATGCGTTCCAGCTTTTCCTCTTCGACGGGACGGGGAAGATAGGTGCGGACCGCATAGCGCGCCTTGGCCAGCGAAAGGAAATCGTTCATGAGAAACCTCCGGTGTGTTTGACTGAAAGTATAGGGCAATGTTTCCTTCTTGCAAGTACGCACTTTTTTGTCATATAGTATCTAAAAAGATACCGAAGGAGGTCCTATGAAACAGCTCAAGCCGCAGTACGCCTGCTCGCTCGAACTGGCGATGGATCTGGTGGGAGGCAAGTGGAAGCTGTTTCTGCTCTGGCATTTGTCGTGCGGAACCAAACGGTTCTGTGAACTCAAGCGCATCATGGGCGACATCACCCAGAAAATGCTGACCCATCAGCTCCGCGAACTGGAGCAGGCGGGGCTCATTTCGCGGACGGTGCATCCGGTCGTTCCGCCGCATGTGGACTACGCCATGACGGAGCGGGGCAGGGCGCTCATTCCGGCCCTGAGGGAACTGCGGGTATGGTCGCAGGCCTACGCCGAAAAGGAAGGCATCGCGATCGTCAAGCCGCAGCCTCCGGCGGAGGCGGAAGATTCGCCCGAGATGACGGATTGTTCTCACGGAGCTTGACTTTTGGGGTAAAGATGGGTAACGCTCTGGGGCTTACAAATTTGAAGGCTCGGAGAAGTTCATGTTCGAAAGTTTGTCTGACAGGTTGTCCAGCGCATTCCGCTCGTTGAGCGGTCGGGCGCAGCTCACCGAGGAAAACATCCGCGATGGCCTGCGCGAGGTGCGTCTTGCCCTGTTGGAAGCCGACGTCAACTTCAAGGTCGTCAAGGAATTCGTGGAACGCGTGCGCGAGCGCGTGCTCGGGCAGGAAGTCGAAAAGAGCCTGACCCCCACGCAGCAGCTCGTCAAGGCCGTGCACGACGAACTCGTCGGCCTGCTCGGCGGCGAAACTACCGAGCTGAACCTGCGCGGCGCGCAGCCCGGCATCATCATGATGGTGGGCCTTCAGGGTTCGGGCAAGACCACGTCGGCGGGCAAGCTCGCCAATCTGCTCCGCAAGCAGAAGATGCGGCCCTACCTCGTGCCCGTGGACGTCTACCGTCCCGCCGCCATCGATCAGCTTCGAACGCTGGCCCGCCAGCTCGACATTCCCTGTTTCGCCTCTTCGGCGGACATGAAGCCCGTGGACATCGTCCGGGCCGCCGTCGAGGACGCGAAGGAAAAGCAGTGCACCGTGGTCATTCTCGATACCGCGGGCCGTCTGCACATCGACGCGCCGCTC
>CAUHBW010000196.1 GCA_959604115.1 uncultured Bilophila sp.
AATTTTCCCTTCCTCATTCCTTGCAAATGATCCCGCCCGCGAGGACGTGCCCGTGCTCGTCGAAGACGGCGGCGAGCTGGCCGGGCGCGGAGGGGAGCTGCGGCTGATGAAACCGGATGAGCATCCGGGCAGTGGCGCCCATGCCGTCCTCGCCGCCGCCCACCAGCCGGACGTCCGCCGGAACGGCCTTCTGACGATACCGGGTACGGACTCGCAGCTCGTGGGGCCAGAGGCCCGGGGGCACAAGAAAATTCAGCTCGCCCGCCACGCAGCCGTTGACCGGAAGCTCGGCGGCCGTCCCGAGCAGAAGCGCGTTGCGGGAGCGATCCTTGCCGATGACGTAGAGCGGCTCCGTCCACGAAACCCCAAGCCCCCGGCGCTGGCCTTCCGTATACTGCCACAGGCCGCCGTGCCTGCCCACGACATGTCCGTCCATCAGCACCATCGGCCCGCCGGAGGGCAGACGCACGCCCATGTCCTTGAGCAAACTCCGGTAATCATCGTCGGGCACGAAACAGATCTCCTGACTCTCGCGCGGAATGGGCACCGGCAATCCCCATTCGGCAAGGGCCGCGCGCACGTCGCTCTTGCGGACGTCGGCAAGAGGAAACACAGCGTCCCTGAGACGATTCATGGGCGTCAGGGCGAGAAAATAGCTTTGGTCCTTGGTTTCGTCCGCGCCCTGATGCAGAGAGACGCCGTAGCGCGGATGCTCGACCAGCGAGACGTAATGCCCGGTCGCCAGCTTGTCCGCCCCGAGCCTGCGGGCCTCGTCCAGCCACAGGCCGAACTTGATCAACGCGTTGCACCGGACGCAGGGGTTGGGCGTTTCGCCGTGGGCGTAGCACTCCGCGAAGGGCTTGATGATCCGGCGGAAAAAAGACTCATGCAGATCGAGCACATGCAGCGGAACGCCCATGTCGGCGCACAGACGCTCAAGCCCCGGAACCGGATCGTCCTCCGGCGGCGTATCCTTCAGACGGGCGTGAAACGCGAGGATCTGCCCCGGATACTGGCGGTGCAGGGAGGCCAGCGCGTACAGGCTGTCCGCCCCGCCGCTCACGGCTACGGCTATGGTCATGGAGAAATCCTTCTGACGGAGAAAAACAGGAAAAACGGCAATGCGCTCCGGCACCGTCCGCCGGAAACCTTCCGTCTTCCCCCTTGTATAAAGAAAAAGGAGATTGCCGTCGAGCAACCTCCCCAAAAGTCGAAAGTCTTGGGAAGAGGGGTCCGGGGGAGGAAACTTTTCTTCAGAAAGATTCCTCCCCCGTGCCTTTTCCCCTCTATCTGAAAATGGTCTGATTCCGGTCGGGACCGACGGACACCATGCTGACCGGCACGCCGGAGAGCTGTTCGAGACGCCGCACGTAGGCGCGGGCGGCTTCGGGCAGTTCGTCCCACGTCTTGCAGGCGGTGATGTCTTCCTTCCAGCCGGGCATGGATTCGTAGATGGGCGTCACGAGGCCGAGCGCGCCCTGTTCCTGCGGCGGATAGTCCATGCGGCGTCCCTTGTATTCATAGGCCACGCAGATCTGCACGGCGTCGAAACCGGACAGCACGTCGAGCTTGGTCAGGGCGATGTCGGTGAGGCCGTTCAGGCGGGCGCTCTCGCGCAGCACCGGGATGTCCTGCCAGCCGCAGCGGCGGGGACGGCCGGTGGTGACGCCGAATTCGCCGCCGTTGGTGCGCAGCAGCTCGCCGGTGGCGTCGTTCAGCTCCGTGGGGAACGGGCCCTCGCCCACGCGGGTTGTATAGGCTTTCAGAATGCCCACGATGCGGTCAAGACGGTTCGGGCCGATGCCGCAACCGGCGGCGGCGTTGCCGGACACCGTGTTGGACGAGGTGACGAAGGGATACGTCCCGTGATCGACGTCGAGGTGGATGCCCTGCGCGCCCTCGAAGAGCACGCTCTTGCCCGCGGCCCAAGCCTCTTCAAGCTCGGACGACACGTCGGTCAGGTGCGGGATGATGCGCGGCGCCACGGCCATCACTTCATCGAACACCGCGTCCACGGTCAGAGCTTCGGCGCCGTACAGGGCCGTGAACAGGACGTTCTTTTCCTTGAGGGCCGCCTCGATCTTGGCGCGGAGCAGCTCGGGATCGGCGAGATCGGAGGCGCGCACGCCGACGCGGGCGACCTTGTCCTCGTAGCAGGGACCGATGCCCCGGCCCGTGGTGCCGATCTTCTGGCCCTTTTCCAGCTTGTTCTCGCGGGCCTTGTCCAGCATCTTGTGGTAGGGCATGATGAGGTGGGTCTTCGCGCTGATCTTGAGGCGGGTCGGGGAAACGTCCACGTCCTGTCCGATCAGGGTTTCGAGTTCCTGCACGAACACGACGGGATCAAGGACGACGCCGTTGCCGATCAGGCAGATTTTGCCTTCGTGCAAAATGCCCGAGGGAACGAGGTGCAGCGCGGCTTTCTTGCCGTCCACGATGACGGTGTGCCCGGCGTTGTTTCCGCCCTGAAAGCGCACCACATAGTCGATGTTCTGCGCCAGAAGATCGACGATCTTGCCTTTTCCCTCGTCGCCCCACTGGACGCCGACGATCACCACATTGGACATGGGTTACTCCTTGATACCTGTATTCACTGTGCTTCGCGCTTCCGATCCGCCGGGACGCCGGGGAGAACCCGCAAAACAGCCCATGAAAAACCAGCTTGCAGTCTACAAAGGTTCGGCGGACTCGTCAACGTGCCGCGGACCGAAAAAACGCTCCGGGAATCACTTCGCGCCGTCGGGCGTTTCGGTCCCCTCTTCCGGACGGCGGCGGGGACGGAACGGCAGAATCGTGGCCTTGCGGCGCGGTTTGGCGGGAACCGGCTTCTCCGCGGACGGTTCCAGCAGGAATTCCGGCCCGGCGGCGGACTGCGCGGCGGCTCCGGGATGGATCTGCGCCGACCAGCTGTGGTTGAAAAGCTGGTTCTTCCAGCGTTTGGCCTGAATGAACGAAAAGACGAGGGCCGCCTCCTCCCACCGTTTGGTGGGTTCGAAATGCGAAACGATGACGGCGTACTTGTCCCAGAGCGCAAGCAGGGAAGCCTCGTCCAGCGCATCGAGCTGGCGGGCCATCTTGATCAGCAACTGTTCCATAGGGGGAATTCCTCCTCAAACGGGATCGGGGCCGGACGAACGGCCGAAGCGTCGGGACGGCGGCCCCATCCCTTGACGCACACGCCCGTCATGCTACGCCAATCCGCCGAGGGGTTCAAATGGAATTTGCCCGTCAGCGCAGGTTGTGATAGGTACGGCGATTCGCTTTCACCCGATCCCAAACAGGAGACGCCATGTCCAGCCTCAAAGATATGTACCGCACCGTGTTGAAGGACACCTTCCCGGAAACCATGACCATCACCCTCGGCGACGCCGTGCTGACCTACAAGAAGCGCACATGGCACATCGACGGCGAAACCAAGGGGTTGCGCTACGGTGAAAACCCCGATCAGCCCGCCGCCCTGTATGAAATGGAGTCCGGCAAGCTGGTCGTGGACGGCATGGAATGGCGCGGCCCGCAGGGCATCATGTCCGCTCTCACCGAAGCGCAGATGCTGCAGGCCGGGAAACATCCGGGCAAGACCAACCTCACCGACGTGGACAACGGCTGCAATATCCTCCAGTACCTCGCGGAGCGTCCCGCCGCCGTCATCCTCAAGCACAACAACCCCTGCGGCGCGGCGTGGTCCAAGGAAAGCGTGGGCGACGCCCTGAACAAGGCCTTCTGGTGCGACCGCATCGCCGCCTTCGGCGGAGCCGTGGTGGTCAACCGTCCGCTGGACATGGGGGCCGCCGAGCTCATCGCCGCCAACTATTTTGAAGTCGTCGCCGCTCCCGACTTCGAGGAAGGCGTGCTCGAAAAGCTCGCCGCCCGCAAGAACCTCCGCATCTTCAAGCTGCCCGCCCTCGCCCGCCTCGGCGAACTCGCGGGCACTCCCTTCCTTGACGTCAAGAGCATGGCCGACGGCGGCATCATCCTCCAGCAGTCCTTCGTGAACCGCATCCGTTCCGCCGAGGACTTCATCCCCGCCGTCGCCACCACCAAGGAAGGCGTGACCGTCTCCGCCCGCAAGCCCACCCCGCAGGAAGCCGACGACCTCGTCTTCGCGTGGGCCGTGGAAGCGGGCGTGACCTCCAACTCGGTCATCTTCGCCCACAACGGCGCGACGGTCGCCATCGGCACCGGCGAGCAGGACCGCGTGGGCTGCGTGGAGCTGGCGATCTTCAAGGCGTACACCAAGTACGCGGACACGCTGGCCTTCACCCGCCACGGCATGACCCTCTACGAACTCAAGCTCAAGGCGAAGGACGACGCCGACGCCGCCGAAAAGCTCGCCGCCATCGAGGTCGACACCCAGAAGGCCAAGGGCGGCCTCGCCGGGACCGTGCTCGTGTCCGACGGCTTCTTTCCCTTCCGCGACGGCGTGGACGTGTGCGTCGCGCAGGGCGTGACCGCCATCGCCCAGCCCGGCGGCTCGCTCCGCGACTACGAAGTCATCGGCGCGGTCAACGAGGCCTCCCCGCAGGTCGCCATGGTCTTCACCGGCCAGCGTTCGTTCAAGCACTAAATTGATGGGGAGGGGAAGGAAAACCCTTCTGAAAAGCGTCTCCTTCCCCAAACCTGCCGCCGCGGGCCCTCCCCTTCCTTCCCAAGATGTTCGCAAGAAGGAAGAGGGGGGCGCGGATGTTTTCAGGAGCTTTCGGCTGTAGCCCTTGTGTGTACGAAACTTTTTTCAGAGATGAACAGGCCGCCGCCTTTCCGATGCCCTGAGGCACATCTGGGGAAGGAGAAAGGAAGGGGGTTCGGAGGAAGGGAGCGGCCCGAAAGGGCTGAAGGCCGTGATCGTCGGTGATTCTCCGCGCGGGCATCGACGGCGGAGCGGCCCTTCTTTGGAAGGATTCCTTCCTCCGGGACATCAACCAAGGATTCAAAATGGTTCAGGGTTTGGTTCGTTACCCCGGCGCGGGGTGCGTGGTGGAGTTCATGCAGGGCAACGCGCCCCAGATCGCATGGGTGTTGGAGGAGCAGAACGGCAGGCTCCGGTTGCTGCTGCCGAACCGCAGGGAAACGGCGATTCAGGCGGCGCGCATCCTGCCGTGGCCCGGACCGGCCTATGAAAAAAGCTGCTCGCGGGACGCGGCGCTGGAAATCCTCGAACGCCACAAGAGCCGCCGCGACGTCGCCAACGTGGACCCGCTGGAACTCTGGGAAATGGCGCAGGGCGAAGTGGAACAGGCCCCGGCCCAGTGGTTCGCGGAACTCGCCCTGAGCGAGCCCGACATGGACGCCGTGGCCGCCTGCGGCCATGCGCTCATGCAGGCCAAGAGCCACTTCAAATTCAATCCCCCGAATTTCGAGGTCTATCCCGAAACCGTCGTCGCCCAGCGTCTCGCCGAGCAGGAAGCCGCCCGCAAGCGCGAGGAACTGGTCAACAAGGGCAGCGCCTTTATCCGCCTGCTCTGGGACATCCATCAGAAAAAAAGCGCCCAGTCGCCTGAAAAGGCCGCCGAGACGCTTGAGCCCGGCGTCCGCGACCGGCTGCGCCACACCATCATGAGCCGCATCGCCGATCCCGACACCACGGAAGACGACGGGCTGTGGAAGCTCATGGTCAAGGGGCTTCCCGACGATCCCTTCATGCCGCTGCACCTCGCGCAGGCGTGGGGCCTCGTGGAGCCGCACCACAACTATTGGCTTGACCGGGCCGGATATGCGTCCGGCGACGGCTGGAGCGAGGAGCACCGCGAAGAACTGGACGCCCTGCTCGCTCAGGCCGCCGAGGACGAAGGCCGGGAGCCGACCTTCCCGGACCGGGCCGTCATCAGCATCGACGCGCCCACCACGCGCGACGTGGACGACGCCTTCTTCATCGAGGCCCGTCCCGAAGGCGGCTGGAACCTGACGCTGGCGCTGGCCTGCCCCGCCTATCGCTGGCCCTTCGGCGGAAAGCTGGACAAGGCGGTCTTCAACCGCGCCACCAGCATCTATCTGCCGGAAGCCACCCACCACATGCTCCCCGAAACGCTCGGCACGGAAGCCTACAGTCTGCTGGCGGGCAGGACTCGCCCGTCCATGCTGGTGGAATGCGTCGTGGGCGCGGACGGCCTCGTCGTCTCCTGCCGCCCGCGCCTCGGCTTCGCCAGACTCGCCGCCAACCTGTGCTACGAGGATTGCGAAGCCGCGCTGGAGGGCGGCGAATCCCCGGCCTCGCCCTATCTGGAACAGCTCCGGCAGGCGCTCGCCCTCGCCGAGCTTCACCAGCAGCGCCGCATCGAAAACGGCGCGGTCATCATCGAACGCCCGGATCTCAACATCACGCTTGAGGGCACGGGCGAGGACGTCACCGTCTCCCTGAGCGAAGACGCTCCCGCGCCCAAGGCCCATCTGCTCGTTTCCGAACTGATGGTGCTGACCAACGCCGCGCTGGCGGCATGGGCGAAGGAGCACGGCGTCACCCTGCTCCACCGGACGCAGGACGTCGCCATCCCCAAGGAATTCGCGGGAATCTGGAAAGCTCCCCTCGACGTCGCCCGCGTGGTCAAGGCGCTGGCCCCCGCCGTGCTGGAAACCGGTCCCAAGCCCCACGCCGGGCTGGGCGAACCGCTCTACGCGCCGTCCACCTCGCCCCTGCGCCGCTATCCCGACATGATCAACGAAACGCAAATCATCACCACGCTCCGCGAGGGCAAGCCGCGCTGGAGCAGGGAGGAGCTGGACGCCCTGTTGCCTCTGCTCAACGCGCATCTCGACGCCGCCGGGCAGGTGCAGCGTTTCCGGCCCCGCTACTGGAAGCTGCTGTACTTCCGGCAGCAGGGCGACCGCTGGTGGCCCGCCGTCATCACCGACGAGAACGACGCCTTCGTCACGGTCAACATGCCGAAGGAACAGATGGTGGTCCGGGCGCGCCGCCAGTTCTTCGGAGAGCGCACCCACCCGGGACAGGAGCTTGAAATCCGCCTCGGCAAGGTGCATCCTCTGCACAACGACTTCCAGCTTGTGGAAACCAGAGAAATCTAAGGAAACGCCATGTTCGACATCCTGTGGATCGCCCTCACCTACTGCATCGGCTCCGTTCCCTTCGGGCTGGTCTTCGCCAAAACCTTCTGCCGCATCGACCCCCGCACCGCCGGGAGCGGCAACGTGGGAGCCACCAACGTGGCCCGGCTCTGCGGCAAGGGCTGGGGTTTCGCCACCCTCGCCTGCGATCTGCTGAAAGGCGCGATCCCGGTCTTCGTCGCCATGCAATACTTCCCGTCCGAACTCATATGGACGCTCACGGCGCTGGCGGCGATCCTCGGACATCTCTATTCCTGCTTCCTCG
>CAUHBW010000197.1 GCA_959604115.1 uncultured Bilophila sp.
TGATCACGCGGGGATCGGGCCGCAGATCGGTGGGCGCGGGGGAATAGCCCTGCGAATCCTGCGCGAGTCGCTTCCAGTGATCCATGAAGGGATCCTGTTTCTTTTCGTCCTTGGCCGCGCAGCCCGCCAGCAGCAGGGCGCAGACGAGCGTCAGAAGGAACGCTGAAAGAGAACGTTGTCGCATCGTATTCTCCAGACGCCGATCCGCGGCGTGTTGTTGCCGGGCGGCTACATGTCGTCGCCGGTATAGGGAAGCGTCCATTCGGCGTTCCGCGACGGCGAATAGAGCCGCACGCCGTCGGAACCGATGGAACGGATCACGTCGCCGGTGTTGGGGAGCGTATCGCCCACGCCGTATTCCAGTCCGCCGATGATGGCGAGCGATTCCTTGCCGACCTGCACGTAGCCGGAATAGACGAGGCCGGAGGCGGCTCCGGGATTGGCCTGCTCCCCGGAGGGCGCGCCGTTCTCGGGGAGCGTGAACGGATTGCGCGAGGCCGGGCGCAGGGCCGAGGCGAGCACGTAACGCTGGCCTTCGGAAAGAGGCAGGGCCTGAAGGCGCGCCGAGACTTCGCCCGCGACGGCGCGGGCCTGCCGCAGCGTGTCCTCCTGCGGGGCTTCGGCGGAGGAGGGCAACAGCGAAAGGCCGAACCGGAGGCCGCCGCCCGCCACGGCGAGGCCCATCAGGGCCAGCAATATTTTTTCCCGTACCGTCATGGTCGTTCCCCTCAGTGACTCGGGTTCCGCTGGGTGAAGGTGGCCCAGATGCCCAGCGAATAGGAGGGGAGCGTCCCCGTGGGGGTGACGTCCAGAAATTCCATGCCGGAGAGCCACGGCTGTTCGCTCAGCAACAGAACCAGCCGCCGGAAGGCGTCGGGATCGCCGGAGAGCGTGCCGTCCAGCCGGATGCTGTTCTTTTCCACCACGGTTTCGGCGGCGGGCACGAAACGGGCGCTCTGCATGCCGGACATGTCCACCAGTTCCTGCAGGGAGGTCACGATGCGGGGCAGGGTGTCGGGCGCGGGCAGGATCTTCGTCGCGCCGATGAGGCGGCGGGTTTCCTCGCGTTTGCCGTCGAGCCCTTCCATAAGCGGCTGGAGGGTTTCCTGTACCTGAATCCGGGCTTCGAGGCCGGTGATGTCCGTTTCGAGCCGCCATGAGAGATAGGACAGGGGCACGAGACAGAACAGCGCCGCGCACAGGGTCAGGCCGAGTTCGAGGATGAGGGTTCTGAGAGGGAACCATGCCGGGATGCGGGGGATACGCATGCTACACCAGCCTCAGGGTGGCTACGAAGGACAGGACGTCGGTGTCGGTCTGCTGTTTTTCCACCAGCAGGGAGAGGACCATCGGCGAGTGTTCCAGATGGCTGAGGAACTCGGCGAGCCGGGATTCGCGCTGCAGCATGTCGCCCGTCACGGTGCCGGTGATGATGGCGACGGCGCTTTCTTCGGGGCCCTGCTGCGCGCGGGCGTTTCCGCGCTGCGCGGGCCGGGCGTCGGGTTTGCCGGGCTTCACGTCCTTGAAGGTGACCCGCATGCCCGTGAGGTGGATGGCGTCCGGGGTGATGGCCGAGAGTTCGGCCATGAGCGCGGCGGCGGTGCGCCGTCTGGCGAGCTGGCGGGCCTGCGTCTGGAGCTTTTGCGTGGCGGCGAGGTTTTCCCGGAGCTGGTCCGGGGTGTAAATCGTCCGCCACGAGGCGACGCGTTCCTCCAGCTTCGCCCTTGTCTTCCGGTCGTCCAGATAGTTCACGTACAGCTTGCCGCAGAAGGCGAGAAGCAGCATCAGGACCACGGTGGTCACCCCGAACGAGAGGAACGAGATCCGCATCTGCCGTTCCCGAAGCTGCTGGTCCCTGTAGGTCATGACCGCGTTGGGCGTATACCGGGGCGAGGAGAGGCACAGGCCGATGGCCTGCGTCAGGCCCGTGTCGGTCCCGCCGGACAGCGCCTGCTCCAGATCGGTCATGCCGCCGGGCGAGGTCTGGCCGTCGAAACGGAGCGGGTGACAGGGCAGGCCGAGGATGGTCTCGAACTTGCGCAGCGCGAGCGACAGGCAGCCGCCGGGGGCGAATACGATGACGCCCTGAATGTTGGGCATGCCCATGGCGTTGCGGAAATGGTCGGCGGTGCGCTCCAGCTGGCGGGCCAGCCTGCCGAGGGGTTGGGAAAGGCGCAGGAGCAGGGCCTCCTCTTCTTCGGGCGTGCGGTGCGCGTCGTACAGAAGGCGCAGCCCTTCTTCGTAGGAAAGCGATTCGTCGGGCACGGCGTAGGCCGGGGCCGCGTCCATGAGCGGCAGTTGCTGGAGCGGGATGTCCCGTTGGGCGGTTTCCGGTTGCAGGATCAGCGGAAAGGCGTCCGTGTCCGAAGCGAAGGAGGAAACGGGAGGCTGCGTCGGGGGACTGCCGCGGAGTTCGCCGAAGGTGTCCATCGGAAGATGGGTCGGCATGGAGACGGGCGCGGGTGCGCCCGGCGCGGACGGAGCCGCCGGAGAGGAGCCGGGCTGGTGCGTTTCCTGAAGGGCGGTGATCAGACTGCGGAGTCCGGTCTTGATGGTTCGGCTGAGCGCGATGGCCGAGCCGGAAAACATTTCGATGCGGGTGGAGTCTTCCCCAATGTCGGCGAAGGCGAAATGGTCCCACGGACAGGTCAGCCAGCCCGAGGCGAACAGGTTCTGAGGGTAGATGCTGGCGGAGGTGATGCCCGCCGGTTCGATGCCCGCCGAGGCCAGCGTGCGTTTGAGCCGGGCGACCGCGTCCTTGTTCGCGATCATGGCGGTGACGGGCAGGCGGGGCACGCCCTTGTCCAGCACTTCGCCTTCCACGCGGTAGTCGAAGAGGTTTTGGGACTCGTCGAACGCCTTCTCGCGGCTTGCGGTCATTTTGGCGACGACGTCGCGATCCTTGGGGCTGACTTTGGGGATGCGGTAGTGCCGGAGTTCGTCCTGTCCGTCGGGCAGGCGGACCCAGATGTCCGATTCGCGCCCGCCGTCGGGAAGAAAGCCGTCCAGCGCCTCGCGCACCTTGTCCGCGCAGCCGGGCGTATCCCAGTCCATGCCGTCCGGGATGGGGACGGTGCGCACGGCCTCAAGGAGCGGCGCGTTGCCCGCGCTGCGTTGCGCAAGGGAAATCCAGCCGTTTCCGACTTCGACGCCCACGATGGCGCGTTCCCTGCCGAACAGGGAACGGCGGGCCGTCGGAGGCATGCGGAGCTTTGACGGGGAACGGGGAGCCTCGCCCGGGGAGGGCGTCCTGCGGATGTGTTCCAGCAGCTTTTGCGTGGCTGTGGCTTGTGTTGTGGATGAAGACACGTTCGCTCCCCGTGACGATGCGTTCAAGGCGGCTGCTCTGAGATTGTGAAGGCGAATGATAGCCGCCAACAGGGGAGAGGGCAAGCCCGATTTGGAATGTTCTACCGTCCGGCCTCTCCTCCCGGTTTGGGGTGAGACGCCGGAACGGCGGGAGAAATCTTTTCGGAAGCGGTCTTGTCCCGTCTTGCGGAAGGGAACGAGGCCGGGGCAAAGTCCAAAAAAAGGAGGAAGGGAACCCTTCCTCCTTGATGAACGGACGTCAGTCCGGACGTTCAGCGGAAACTAGTCGCGGCGGGGACGGCGTTCGCGACGCTCGCCGCGGTGCTCGCCTTCGCCGCGCGGGGCGCGGGGCGGACGGGCGGTGTCTTCGGGCTTCCATTCGATGCCCTGTTCTTCGAGCAGCACGGCCTTGCGGCTGGCGCGGATGCGGTCGCCGTTGATCTCGATGACCTTCACCAGCATGTCTTCGCCGAGATGGGCGACGTCGGACGCCTGCGCCACGCGGCTGGTGTCGAGCTGGGAGATGTGCACGAGGGCCTCGACGTTGGGCATGATTTCCACGATGGCGCCGATTTCGAGCACCTTGCGGACCTTGCCCATGTAGTTCTTGCCGAGGTCGGGACGCTGGTCGTAGTACTGCACCAGTTCCTTGGCCTGTTCCATCGATTCGGCGGTGGGCGCGAAGATGGAGATGCGGCCGCTGTCCTCGATGTCCACGGACGCGCCGGTGGCGGCGGTGATCGCCTTGATGTTCTTGCCGCCGGGGCCGATGATCATACGGATGATTTCGGGGTTCACGAAGACTTCGGTGTGCTGCGGCGCGTACTTGGAGAGTTCGGCGCGCGGGCCGTCGATGGCCTTCTTCATTTCGCCGAGGATGTGCGTGCGGGCTTCGTGGGCCTGACGCATGGCGTTGCGCATGATCTCGGTGGTCAGGCCGGTGATCTTGATGTCCATCTGCACGGCGGTCACGCCTTCGGCGGTGCCGGCGATCTTGAAGTCCATGTCGCCGAGGGCGTCTTCGTCACCGAGGATGTCGGTCAGCACGATGAACTTTTCGCCTTCCTTGATCAGGCCCATGGCGACGCCCGCCACCGGCGCGGCGATCGGCACGCCCGCGTCCATCAGGGACAGGCAGCCGCCGCACACGGCGGCCATCGAGGAGGAACCGTTGGATTCCAGCGTTTCGGCCACCACGCGGACGGTGAAGGGGAAGTTGTCGCCGGCGGGGATGATGGGCTTGAGGGCCTTTTCGGCCAGCGCGCCGTGGCCGATTTCGCGGCGGGACACGCGGACGGGCTTCACTTCGCCCACGGAGAAGGGCGGGAAGTTGTAGTGCAGCATGAAGGTCTTGGTCACGTCGCCGGTGAGCGAATCCATGCGCTGGTTGTCCGTGGAGCTGCCGAGCGTGGTCACGCACATGGACTGCGTTTCGCCGCGCGTGAACAGGGCGGAACCGTGGGCGCGGGGCAGGATGCCGGGCTGGATTTCGATGGGGCGCACGGTCTTGGTGTCGCGGCCGTCGATGCGGGTGCCTTCTTCGATGATGCGCCTGCGCACGACCTTCTTTTCGATGTGACCGATGATGTCGGACACGGAGGCGAGGGCCTTTTCGTCTTCGCCGTAGGTCGGATCGGCCTTGAGGGCTTCGACGATCTTGTCCTTGACGACCTTGCGGGCTTCCTTGCGGGCGAGCTTTTCGGGCACGCGCATGGAGGCTTCGAGACCGGCTTCGGCGGCGAGTTCCTCGACGCGGGCGAGCAGGGCCGGGTCGTCCTCGGCGGGGGTGAAGTCGATCTTCGCCTTGCCGGCGAGTTCGCGCAGCTTGACCTGCGCCTCGACGAGCGGCTGGATTTCCTTGCGGCCCCATTCGAGGGCGTCGATGATCACGTCTTCGGGCACGAAGCGGGCTTCGCCTTCCACCATGACCAGCGCGTCGGCGGAGGCGGCGAACACGATGTTCAGGTCGCTTTCGGCCATTTCCCTGACGGTGGGGTTCAGGATGAACTGCCCGTCGATGCGGCCGATGCGTCCGCCGGCCACGGGCTCGGCGAAGGGCAGGGGCGACAGCATGACGGCGGCGGAAGCGGCCGTGATGGAGAGCACGTCGGATTCGTTTTCCTGATCGGAGGAAATGACGCTGGCGAGCACCTGCACGTCTTCGGGCAGCCCCTTGGGGAACAGCGGGCGGATCGGGCGGTCGATGAGGCGGGAAACGAGGGTTTCGCGCTCGGAGGGACGGCCGATTTCGCGGCGGAAGAAGCTGCCGGGGATGCGTCCGGCGGCGTACATGCGCTCGGAGTATTCCACGGTCAGCGGGAAGAAGCCGCGATCGCAGTCGAGGGGCTGTGAACAAACGGTAACGAGGACGACGGTGCCGCCGCACTGGATGGTGACGGAACCGTGGGCCTGCGTGGCGACGCGGCCGGTTTCAAGGATGATTTCCTTGCCGCCGATGGTGGCGGAAACCCGGGAGGGGGCTTTTCTGAAACTCATGGTGAATCCTTTTCACTGAGGGAAGGAGACTCCGGGAACAATATCGAAAGTCCTGTTTCGATCCTGTTCGCGGAAACTCCTTCTCATGACGGGTTGAGGGTTGGTGCGGAAAGGGGGAGCCGAAGCTCCCCCGTACGGACGCAGTTACTTGCGCAGTCCCAGCTTTTCGATGAGGGCGCGGTAACGCTGAATATCTTTGCTCTTGAGGTAGTTCAGCAGGTTGCGGCGCTGACCGACGAGCTTGAGCAGACCACGGCGGGAGTGGAAGTCCTTCTTGTGTTCCTTGAAGTGACCGGTCAGTCCTTCAATGCGGGCGGTGAGCAGAGCCACCTGAACTTCCGGGGAGCCGGTGTCGCCTTCGTGCTTGGCGTGAGCTTCGATAACAGCTTTTTTCTGAGCGGGATCCATTACCACAGCGATATCCTCCGAGTGGGTTGAGTTAGTTCCAAAGCCCCCTGAGCACCTTCCAGGCGGGGCCTGCGGCTTCGGCGAGCGCGAGAGGTTGTCCGTCGGGCGACAGCAGGACGGCGTTGCCGCCGGGAACGCACGCGATGTCCGTTCCGTCCTGTGTTCTGGCGAGCGCGCGGCGCGCGTCCGTCCACACGAGAACCTTGCCGTTCTTCGTGTCCGCCTCTTCCTGTCCGGTCACGGTGATCGTGGGCCAGTGGGGGAGGGCGGCGGTTACGGGGATGACCCGTTCGGGCAACCGTTCGGGCTCGGCGAGCAGCGTGTCCAGCGGACAAGCCCTGTCGAGGCCAAAGGGATGGCTGTACTCCCGAATCAGTTCCGTGAGCACGGCTCCGCACCCCAAGCGCATCCCCAAGCTGTGGGCCAGGGAGCGTATGTAAGTGCCGGAACTGCAAACGACTCGGAAGGTAACGTACGGAAGATCAACCCTGAGGACTTCCGCACGCGAAATTTCGATGGTTTTGATTTTGAGCGGGGTTTCCTTCCCCTCGCGGGACAGCTTGTAGAGGGGCTGTCCCTGATGCTTGGCCGCGGAATACGGGGGCACGGGCTGTTCGCTCCTGCCCACCCAGCCGGCGATGACGTCGGCCACGGCTTCGCAGTTCACATGGTCCCACGGCGCTTCGGCGGTGATGCTTCCTTCGGCGTCCCACGTATCGGTGGTCTGTCCGAGGCGGACGGTGCCCTGATACACTTTGACGCCTCCGGCCATGAGGTAGCCGGAAATTTTGGTCGCATGCCCGAGGAGCACGAGCAGCACGCCCTGAGCCATGGGGTCCAGGGTGCCGGCGTGTCCTATTTTTTTTTGCCCCAACCGCTTGAAGCGGTTGGTACATTGGGCGGACGAGAGTCCGCGTGGCTTGTCGACCACAAGAAGACCGTGCTGTTGTTCCATAGAGGTGGGCACTCTATCCATTTTGCGATTGTTCGTCCAGTATTATTTGTTGCGCGAGGAGAAGAGTGCGCGGCGTCGCGCAGCCGGGGAGGAGAGGGGGAACCTTTCTGGAGAAAGGTTCCCCCTCT
>CAUHBW010000198.1 GCA_959604115.1 uncultured Bilophila sp.
CTCTTCGATGAGCACGGAACGGACAACTCGTCCCTCCGGTCCTGTCTGACGGGTAACCAGAACATTGCCAAGCAGCCGTTCCGCGTGTCTCCGCGCCGATTCCGGCCCGTCGGCGGTCAGGACGCCGCCCGCTTTGCCGCGCCCACCCGCATGGATCTGAGCCTTGACCACCAAGGTACCCGCACGCAGCTTCGCCGCCTGTTGGGCGACCTCTTCAGATGTCCGCGCCACTCCTCCGGCAGGAACCGGAATACCGAAGGAGCGGAACAACTTTTTTGCCTGATATTCATGAATATTCATGTAAACTCCTTTCACCTGTTGTCAGGAGGCCGCAGCGATTTCCCGGCGATCGCGTACAAGCTTTTCGCCGAGATGCAGTGCCCTGAGATTATTTTCATGAAAGGCCGAAGGGAAACGCTTGGCAAGGCATTGTTCCAGCGAGGTGAGCCGCACCACACCAGTCAGTGCGGCGAGAGCCCCAAGCGCACAGATGTTGAATGCCTGTACACGACCTAATTCCTCCAGTACTGCATCGTGCATTGGTAACGGGACATGACGGACATCCAGCTTCCCGGCAACATTGACGAGGTGGCTGTCTGTGATCAGTATCCCGCCAGGACGAATGGCGGACTGGTATTTTATGAACGACGCCTGATTCAGGGCCACGAGAATGTTCGGCTGCGTGACTTTTGGAAAATAGATGGGGCCATCGGAAACGATGACATCGGACCGGGTAGCTCCGCCGCGTGCCTCTGGACCGTAGGCCTGCGACTGCACCGCCGTGAGCCCCTCGTAGAGTACTGCGGCCTCGGCCAGCAAAATGGCCATGGTGATGACACCCTGCCCCCCCGAGCCCGAAAGAAGGAAACGGTATTTTTCCATAACTCACTCCTTAAGGCCGCTGATGATGTTTTCGTACTCTTCGCAGTATTCCGGCTCCTCACGATCGGCAAAGACGCCGCGGGGTATCAACGACGGATTTTCCTCCAGCTTCCGGGAACCCAGGGGAGCCGTATGATCCCGGTAGAACTCGAGCATTTCCACCGGCCCGCCGAGCTTGTTCTTACGCCCGAAATAGGTGGGACACTGAGACAGGATTTCCACTACAGAAAAGCCCTTATGGATCATGGCTTTCCCGATCAGAGAAGCCATCTCCCGCACGTGGTAGGCCGTTGTCCTCGCCACGAATGTCGCCCCAGCACCGAGTGCCAGACGCACTGCGTCGAAATCTCGGTCGATGCACCTGTAAGGCGCAGTGGTGGCAAGGGTACCTCGCCCGGACATGGGTGAATACTGTCCGCCGGTCATGCCATAGATGCGGTTATTCATGATGATCGCAGTCATATCGATGTTACGGCGGGCGGCATGGATGAAGTGGTTGCCGCCGATGGCGGTGGCATCGCCGTCACCCATGGGCACAATGACCTTCAGGTCTGGGCGGGACAGTTTGATTCCTGTGGCGAAGGCCAGAGCGCGCCCGTGCAGGGTGTGCATAGTGTGGAAGTCAACATACCCCGCCACTCGCGAAGAACAGCCGATGCCGGACACCATCACCAACGATGATGGATTAAAGTTCATGGCATCTACCTGATGCAGCAACGCATTCAGAATCATGCCGTGCCCGCAGCCAGGGCACCAGAGATGCGGAAAAAAACGTTCACGCACAAGATGCTGTACGGGCATATCAGAACCCCCTCCCTTCGACGACACGCATGACATTTCCGATATCCGTAGGCGTGATGAGCTGCCCATCCATACGATTGATGAGGAAGACCCGATCGGGCTCCCTGGCAGCCTGTTTCACCTGTGCACAAATCTGCCCCATATTCATCTCGACTACGTAAAGGGTACGAGCTTTTTCTGTCAGCCGGGCGATGAGCGTGGCCGGGAACGGCCAGAGCGTCTGAAGCTCAATAAGCCCGGCCCGAATACCCCGTTCACGCAGCGTGTTGACCAAATGGAGCGTGCTCCGTGCCGAACTGCCGTAAGAAATGAATATCTGCCGTGCATCGTCGAGATACAGTGCCTTATAGCGGGCAATCTCGTCCGCCTTGGCCTCAATCTTATCCACAAGGTGATAGACAAGCTTGCGTACCTCATCCGGGTTTCCGGTGGGGAAGCCCCATATGTCATGATAAAGCCCGGTAACGTTGTAACGATGCTCACCGCCGAAGTCCGACATGGGCAACCGCCCGTCATCTCGAGGCAGATAGGGGTGGTAGTTCACGCCTTCCTTCACTGCCGTCTTGAGGCGCTCCACAACCGGAATTTCGCCGGGTTCGGGCAGCTCCAAGCGCTCCCGCATATGTCCCACTACCTCGTCGAACAGCAGAATGACAGGAGTACGATAGGTTTCCGCCATGTTGAAGGCTTCAACGGAAATCTTGAATACGTCCTGAACCGAAGATGCCGTAAGCGCGATGATCGAATGATCCCCATGCACACCCCACCGGGCCTGGTTGACGTCGCCTTGCGCCACCTTGGTGGGTAGCCCCGTGGACGGCCCGCCACGCTGTACGCTGGTCACCACGCACGGAATTTCCGCCATCACGGCATAACCGAGTGCTTCCTGCATAAGTGAAAAGCCGGGTCCGCTGGTAGCTGTCATGACCTTATTTCCAGTCATGGAAGCACCTACAATGGCGCACATGGAGGCTAGTTCGTCCTCCATCTGGATGAAATGCCCCCCGCACCTGGGGAGTTCCTCCGAAAGAATTTCAGCGATCTCCGTGGACGGCGTAATAGGATAGCCCGCGAAAAAACGGAGTCCCGCATATAACGCACCACGCACGCAGGCCTCATTGCCCTGAACAAAACGCACGGTATCGCTCATGAAGCTTCTCCTTGCGGTTCCTTACCCCGTCCAACGCAGGTTATAGCCAAATCGGGACAGTACAGTTCGCACAGACCACAAGCGACGCAAAGTTCCGGTTCGGCGACGATAGCCTTTTCCTCCGAGTCTAGGCCAAGCACCTCTCGAGGGCAGAAGGCCACGCAAATGCCGCATCCCTTGCACCAGGCGCGGCGTATCGAAACGCTTTCCATACTCACCTCACGCATAGATCATGTGAAAGGCCAAAAAGAAAGACCCCGTACGGTAAGCCGTACGACCCTATCCAAAAGCCCAAACGGGCAAACTGGCGCATGGAGAAACTAGCGTAAAGCTTCGCTCAAACGGCTCATTGGCCCCTGCTCAAGCCGCTCGACGGCTTCGAGAAGAGCCGTTGCCTTTCCCGGCGGAAGGACGCTTGCTGTTTCGGTAAGAAATTTTCGACGGATATCCTCAAAACTAGCCGGATTTTCTGGCATTCCTTTTGGTGTGTCGATTCGGAAGGAAAGATGTCTGCCGTCGGCGAGGTCAGCGGAAAGAATACCCGCGCGCAAGGCTGGAAAAGCCTCCGTAAGTGCGGGATCTTCCCGCACTTCAATACGGCGACAAAGTGAAAGGAGCCGGGGGACAGAGGCGAACGTCGCCATATCGCGGCGAGAAACATTTCCTCCATCCAGTGCCAGCGCAACAGCGCAGGGAATGGAAAAACGGCATTCTTGAATCGTTTTCGGTTCGGGATTGTTCAACACCGCACTGTTACGGTAGCCGTCATAACGCAGATGGGTGATTGCATCCGTGGAAAAACCGCTCCGTTGCAGTTCTGCACGGAGAAGGAGCGCCGCGTCGATCGCGGGGAAGGTATGCCCGCACGCGGAATATGGCTTATGGTAAACACTGAATATTTCTTGACATTCCAGTCGACAAAAAAGCCAACGGGAATCGTACTCGCCCGCATAGGCATGGAAAAAGCCTTCGCGCGCTTCAAGAACACATGCGGGGGCCGTCATCCCCTCTGAAGCGAGCAAAGCTGCCGTCAGCCCGTCGAGGGCCGCCCTCCCCGCGTGGAAATGCTTGACTGTGGCCCCGTCCTCAAGAAAGGCAAACAAACCAGCAGCACTGGAGGCTGCAATCCCCATACTGTGAACAATGCCCATTCCGTCAAGCCCGAGTAACACCGCGCAAGCAACCGCCGCACCGAAAGCCCCCGCTGTCCCAGTAGAATGAAAACCTCGACTGCGGTGGGCCTTGTCTATGCAGCGGCACAGCCGCCCCGCCGCCTCGTACCCGCAAGCCAAAGCTTGGATCAACTCTCTGCCGGAAACATCGCGCTCTTCAGCAAGAGCCAACGCTGCGGGAATAACGGTTGCAGCGAGGTGTAGGCCGGAAACTCCACTGTGTGAATCATCGAGTTCTTCAGCATGCCCGACAATCCCATTGTGAAGGGCCGCCCGCACCGCCGTCCCCGTACTGGGGAGGCCAATCAACGTACAATTGCCTCCCCCCCACGCCGCCGTCGCGCCAGCCACGGCCCGGAACGAACCGGAATCCGTCCCGGCAAATGCCGCCGCCAAAAAATCAATAAGGCATTGTTTCGCCTTGGCGATGAGAGCATCGCTGAGGGGCACTGCTTGCAGATCTACGATACGGGAAGCCAACTGCTGGATGAGGGGGACGGCCATAAGTGCACCTGTGTTATTCTATTTCATGCAAAAACCGCTCTTTTGAGCAGAGCAGGTGCTCACGCATCCGGGATGCTGCGAGCTCCTTGTCCCCTGCCTGGATCGCTTCAAAAATAGCCTTGTGCTCCTGAATTCGGATGTGACTGATCTCCACTTGGTTGAGCCCTTCCTTCATGGCTTGCCATAAAGGTTTTTTCAATACATCCACTAGGCTGCTGATGGAATGTACAATAATTTCGTTTTGTGTGCTCTTGGCGATACCGAGATGGAACTGCACGTCCGCTTCGGCGTATCCGGTCCGATCACCCTTTCCGATAGCCTTCGCAATACGTTCCAAACATCCTTTCAAGCGGAGAACGTCTTTTGCTGTAGCCCGCTCAGCCGCAAGATAAGCGACGCCGGGTTCTAACCCAACGCGGGAATCGACCATCGTGAAGGGATCAACATTGGGAATAAAAATGGTCTCCAGAGAAAACGCCTTTTCCTCATTTTTAGGCAGTTCTACCACAAAATTCCCCTGACTATGACGGACCTCAAGGATCCCCATCAATTGGAGTGCTGCTATAGCTTCCCGCAGGGTGTTGCGGCTAATGTCCATCTCCTGCGCGAGCACCCGTTCCGGGGGCAGCTTGTCCCCTATGGCGTACCGGGATGCTATCACGGATAGTAATGCCTCAACGGCAAGCATGCTCTTCTTCTGTTGTTGCTTGATTTTTGGGAAATCGACCACAAACGCCTCCCTTTTGCTTATATGGTTGGCAAACACCCTTCCAAGGATAACAATGATTCCCTGCGGAGGAATCTGCCGTACCCACGGTTTTAGGGTGTTCCTCCCACCGTAGCAAGCCCTTCGAGCATAGGGGGACGCGAAGAGAACCTGGGCGACCACCGCATCTGGCGGTCGCCCACCACCATTACATCCGCTCGTCGCAAGGATACGGCAAGCTACGCAAGGGGAACGGCTTTGCTGCGTGCTCCAACAGCGCCTTTTCATCCGGTTCAAGCCCCAAGCCCGGCTTCGTGGGCAGCTCGATATAGCCGTTAATCGGCTTAAACTGCTGCCCGCCGGGAAACAACTTGTCGCAGAACTCGACAAATGGCAGGAAATATTCCGTGATAATGAAGTTTGGCATTCCGGCGGAAGCGTGTACCGTCGCAGCAAGACCAAGAGAAGTCGAATTATAGTTGTGCGGCGACATTCCTATGAAATAGGGTTCCGCCATCGCCGCAATCTCACGTAACTCAAGAATGCCGCCACAGTTGGCAACATCCGCGTTGAGGTAGTCCGCAGCGCGGTAGTCGAACACCCGCCGGAACCCGGCCTTGCCAAAAATATTTTCCCCCGTCATCACTGGAATATGAGTTTTCTGCCGTACTTCGGCGATGGCTTCGACGTTCTCGGCTTGACACGGCTCCTCAATAAGAAAGGGGTGGTACGGAGCAATGCGATCGGCAACGGCAACGGCATGCGATACAGAAAGCCGACGATGAAGCTCAATCAACAAATCTACGTCCGGACCTACAGCGTCGCGCACGGCCTTGACTACCTTCTCCGCATGGGCCTCATGTTCGCGCGGAATGAACGTCCGCCATGGGCGCGGCAAAGGATCGAACTTCAGTGCCGTGTACCCCTGTTTTACGGTCGCTTCCGCAGCACGAGCGAAGTCATCGGGCGAAAGCATTTTATAGCTCCAGCCGTTGGCGTATACCCGAATTTTCTCGCGGCACTTTCCACCGATAAGATTGTAAACTGGCTGCCCGCAGGCCTTTCCCACGATGTCCCACATAGCGGCCTCAAGGCCGGACACTGCGCAATAGAACTCCAAAGAACTGCGCCGCTGAGCATAATCGTCATAGACCCACTGAGAAAAATACTTGATATCAAAAGGATTACGACCAACGAGGTATTCTCCGATCTTCTCCACATGAGCATTCATAGAAGGATCGCGGTCGTATTGCGTGTAGACTTCTCCCCACCCACTGATACCTTCATCCGTTTCTATTTTGACGAAGATGAGGTTCTTACGCCAACCAGGATGGACAGGGAACGACTTCACGGCAGTAATCTTCATGATGCACTTCCTTGGTCGAAAGACGGATGGGGCGACCGCCGGAGAAATCCCCGGCGGCCAGGCATTGTTACTCGTTATACAGCCGGGACATGTCTATACCGGCACGCCTGATGTCTTCATCCGTGATTTCAGGCATCACGGGATTGACTCCGTCGTATATTTTGGTGCTGACAAAGGTACGACCGCAGCCGGGGCACCCAGAATCGACGCCATACTTCATGGTCAACTCGCGCAGGGAGCGGTAGACTTCCACGAGAAATGCGGGCGTCGGTGTAGGATGTTTTTCAAGATGTGTACCAGGAATCGGCCGGAATATCCCCATACGGGGCACCACACCGAGCTGGCAGAGCTTTTCGATACCCGCAACAGTGGATTCGAGCGGCTCAAGGCCTGTGACTATAATAGAATAGGCTTTATTCGGCCCTCCGCGCTTAGCGGCATATTCCAGCATCTTAAAGAAATGGGCGTGCGGCACGCCACGATCCACTTCGTGCAACTTGCCGGGGCAGATGTACGCGTAGAGCTTTTCGTCATATACTTCGATGTCATATCCGATCTGATCAGCTCCGGCGTCATAAAGGATGTCGATATACTTCTCCTCTTCGGGCGGGCAGATGGACATACGTACCCATACATCGTAACGGCGCTTGATTTCACGGACAAGTTCCGCATATTCCTCGTGTCCGCGTCCAGGAGGGGCGAATGTCCCTGCAT
>CAUHBW010000199.1 GCA_959604115.1 uncultured Bilophila sp.
TTCAGAAGGGTTCCCTCCCCCTTCCCCAATATCTCCTGTCACAACTGCGTAATGCGCTCGCAAGAGGTCGCGATGCAGATGAGCTTGCCGGAGTGCGCCCTGTCGAAATTGAGGAGATAGACGGTTTCGGCGGCGCGCTTGCGCATGATGGCCTCAATGGCCTTTTCGTCGGTGGCGTTGCGGGCGAAATCGCGGAAGAAGCCGGAAGAGACGAAGACCACGAGACAGCCGGTCCGGTCGGGGGCGCCGAGGAACGCGTCGAGCTTGCGGCGCATGGTTGCCAGACAGTCCGCATCGCTGGAGCCCTGCCCGGAAAGCACATAAAAGTCGGTGGCGCGCCCGGAAGCCATCAGCCGCAGAGGCATGTACCCGTGAGCCCGGAACGCATCAAGAAGACTGAACAATGGAGGCTCGGTGATGGCGGTCGCCATCTTCAGGGCGACGGCCTTGCCCAGCTCGAACTGCGCGTAAAGCTCCCACGACGCTCCGCCCCAGTCGGCGTCATGCCGCAGCAAGCCGGGCTCCACTTCCCGCGCGCCGAGGTTCAGGGCTTCCCGCAGCGACATCCCGATACGGAGCGGGCCGATGGCCTTTTCCCCGCCGTTGCGCTCCTGCGCATTTTTTTCCGTGCCTTCGTCCGACGCGGAAGCCGCCGCCGGAAGCGTCAACAGCAACGCCGTCGCAAGGCAGAGGAAGAACTTGTTCATCACGGCTCCTTTCCGGGAGGTCGCCCGCATGCTTTTTTCCTTTCCGGCGCACCCTGCGGGACGTGGCGGCTGTGGCGGTTGCCGAACCCCAAAACAGTCGCCCCGGCAGGAGGTCCTGACCGGGGCGTAAACGCTGCGAAACGTCTGATTCGTGGGGGGACGGGCGAGTGCTGACGCTCTTGCCGTCCCTTTGCGGGGGCAAGATAGCCATTCGCGGCGTTGCGGTCAAGGGTGGTCCGTCGGCCGCCGATCGTGCCGGAGGGCGTGCCGTCCTGATTTTTCCTCCGGGCGGCGGAGCATGCCGGTCCCGATTTTCCCCCCAATCTTTTCGCCCGCTACCCGATATGCCTCGGCGTGAAGGAGGCTTCGACGGGCTCGAAGAGTTCGAGGGGGATGGGTCTGGAGAAGACGTAGCCCTGAATGGCGTTGCAGCCGATGGAGCGCAGGAACTCGACCTGTTCCTCCTTTTCGACGCCTTCGGCCACGGTGGCCATGCCGAGGGCGTGGGCCATCTTGACGATGCTCTCGACCACGGCGCGCTCGCGGGGCGTCCCCTCGGTGTCCCGGAAGAAGGCGATGTCCAGCTTGAGCACGTCCAGCACGATCTCCTTGAGCATGTTCAGCGAGGAGTAGCCCGTGCCGAAGTCGTCCATCGCGCTGCGGAAGCCGTGCGCGGGCAGGGCGGCCATGATCTCCCGGAACAGCCCGAAGTTGCGGATCACGATGGTTTCCGTGCATTCCAGCTCAAGCAGGCCGGAGGCCACCCCGTACTTGTCCCGGATCGAGGAATAGCGGTCGAGGAAGTCGCCCTGAGCCAGACTCATGCGCGACACGTTCACCGAGAGCCGCAGGGGCGGCAGGCCCCGCGCGCGGCGGGAGGCCAGATAGGCGCACGCCTCCTCGAAGACGAAGGCGTCGAGATCCACGATGAATCCGTTGCGCTCGAACAGCGGGATGAAGTCGCCCGGAGACACCAGACCGTAGCCCGGACGCTTCCAGCGTACCAGCACCTCCGCCCCGAACAGGCGGTTTCCCTGCTGGATGTCCACCTGCGGCTGGAGGAACAGGCTGAACTCCCGGCAGCGCAACGCCTCCTCCATGCAGCCCTCGATGCTCTTCTCGTACAGGACCTGCTTGCGCATCTCCTCGGAATACAAGGCGTAACGACTGCCGTTGAGCTGCTTGACGCTCTTCTGGGCGATGTTCGCGCGATCCAGCATGTCCTCGATGCTCAACATGTCCTCGGGGCTCTCCACACGGTAGATGCCCGCGATCATCTCCACCCGGAACCGGCGGTTCGCCAGCCCCTCGAACCGCGCCAGCATGTCCGAACAGCGCAGGAAGCGCGTCACCAGATCGTTTTCCGTGTCGTAGCGTCGGAGCATGGCGAAGTTGTCCCCGGAAATGCGCCCGAACGTCTCGTCGGGATGCGCGCCGTCCGCGATGATCTCCGCCCAGTAGTTGAGCAGTTCGTCGCCCGTGTCGTAGCCGTAAATGTCGTTGATGAACTTGAAGTTGCGGATGTCGCAGTACCAGAGCGAATACCTGCGGTCCCCGCGCGTCTCCAGCAGCCGGACCGCATCCTCCTTGAACTTGGCGAAGTTGTTGTAGCCCGTCACCGGATCGTGCTCGGTCTGGTAGCGCAGGTTGCGCAGGGAGCGGACGCTCTCGTCCACGTCCGTGATCGTGCCCACGGCCCGCTGAAGCCGCCCCTCGGCGTCGCGCCGGAGCGTCACCGCCACCCGGTACCAGATGAACGCCCCGTCCCGGCGGCGGATGCGGAACGTCCCCTCCGCCTGCGGCTGATCGGACAGCGCGGCGTGGAACGTCTTGAAGGCCTCCTGATCGCGCGGGTGGATGGTCAGCGCCCGCAGCATGCTCAACACGTCGCCGCGGTCGGCCCTGCCGCAGTCCAGCAGCATCCCGAGCCGGGGCGCGTAGCGGATGGACCCGTCCGCGCTCCAGTCGAAGACCACGCTCCGGGCCTGATCCACGATGATGCGATAGCGTTCCTCCGTCTGCAGCAGCTCCCGCAGCTCGTCGTTCCGGCGGGACACGTCGTCCAGCCGCTTGCGCGAGTCGATGCCCTGCACCCACACGAAGAGGAGCCGGTCCGGGTCTTCCAGACGCAGGACGTTGATGGCGATCCAGTGCTCCGCGCCGTCGCGGCCCAGACAGCGGAACTCGTCCCGGAGCACGGGGTCGCGCGGCTCCAGACGGCAGGCGCGGTCGTGCAGCGCGTCGAAGCGGTCCAGCTCCTCGGCGTGGGGGAGGATGTTGCGCACCGTCTTCCGCAGCAGCGACGCCTCTCCGGCCTCGGGCGGCGGGGCGAAGAGGTTCCCGGAGGGGCGGATGGTGCGGTAGGCGTCGCGGGTGAGGTCCACCTCGTAGACGCCGCCGGAATCCTCTTCGAGCACGAGGTCGTAGAATTCCGCGACGCGGCCCCGTTCGCGCTCGCGGCGGGACTCGGTGACGTCGCTGAGGGTGTTGTAGGCCAGCCGGGTGCGCCCGGACTGGGTGAAGAAGAACCGCGACTCGATCCACAGGGACGCGCCGTCCGGGCGGTTGACGCAGTACACTTCGCTGAAGGTGGCTCCGCCCTTGTCGAAGGCTTCGCGCAGGCTTTCAAGGTTCAGGCGCTTGCGGACGCGCTCGCGGTCGTTGGGGTGGATGGCCTCGGAGAGCGCGTTTTGCAGGATGTCCTCGAACATGCCCCGGACCGGGACACGCTCGTCGGGGAGGTACGCGCCGTAGGGGATGGTGTAGTGCCCGGTGTCCAGATCGATGCGCAGCACCAGCCCGTAGGCGTTGCTGAACAGGAAGCGGCGTTCCTCGTCCTCGGTGCGGAGGGGGAGGAGTTCGGCGTTCCTGCCGCTCCGGGCGCGGAACTTCATGCGGTACATGTCGTCGTCGGCGGCCTGAAAGAGCGTGCCGTAGGAAATGCCCCGCTCGGTGGAGTAGGCCACGCCGATGCTCACGCCGAGCTTGCACGCGGCGTAGCGTTTGCCGAGGGTGTCGGCGACCTGCTTGCGGATGCGCCGGGCCATGTCCAGCGCCTCGGAGCGGGAGGGGATGTCCTGCATGAAGGCGGTGAACTCGTCGCCGCCGGTGCGGGCCACGAAGTCGCGGCTGCGCAGGGCCTTCCTGAGCATCCGGGCGAACTCGATGAGCACGTCGTCGCCTTCGAGGTGCCCGCGGCGGTCGTTGACCTGCTTGAAGTTGTCGAGGTCGAAGACCAGCAGGGCCGACGAATGCCCGTCGCGGTGGATGTCGAGGTAGGTCTGGATGTACTGTTGCGCGTATTCGCGGTTGTACAGCCCGGTCAGGGGATCGAGCCGGGTCTGGCGGAGCAGTTCGTCCTGCCGGATCTTGCGGGCGGTGATGTCGAGGAGGATGCAGATGCAGACCTCGCGGCCTTCCTTGTCCGTGGAGAGGCGGCCCTTTTCGAGCACCCAGATGTTGGTGCCGGCGCCGGTGCGGATGCGGTATTCCTGCTCGTAGCAGCCGTCCTTGGCCTGCCGCCACGCGGTGCGGGACCGTTCGGCGTCCTCGGGGTGGACGAGGGCGGCGAGCCCGTCGCGGGTCTGCTCCTCGAACGCCTCGCGCGCGTAGCCGAGGAAGTCCAGCAGCCCGTCGCTCACATAGGCGAGGCGGCGATCGTCCCCGGCGTAGGCCACGAAGCCCCCGCCCGCGAGGCTGGAGCCGATCAGGGACAGGAAATAGAGCTGTCGCTGATAGTCCACCTCGCGGCGTTCCTGATCCTCGACGTCGGTATAGAAGCAGTACATGACCCGGCGGCCTTCGATGCGCTCCTCGGCGAAGCAGGCGTCCACGCGCACGGCGAAGACCTCTCCGTCCTTGGCGACGAAGCGGAACTTGCCGGTGCAGCGGCCCTCGCTCCGGATCCGTTCCACGGAGCGGAGGGCTTCGGGGCGGTCGTCGGGGTGGATGAGGCGCAGGGTGCTGTTTCCCAGACCTTCGCGGAGTTCCTCGCGGGTGTAGCCGACCCGCTCGAAAAAGCGGTCGTTGGCGGAAATCACGGTGCAGTCGGGATCGTCGAGCACCTTGGCCATGCCGGTGAACAGCGCGGTGTGGAAGGCTTCCAGCTCGGCGTTCTTCTCGCGCAGCTCCTCCATGCCTTTCCGCAGGCGTTCCTGAAGCTCGCGGGACTCGTTGACGTCGATGATCAGGCTGACGAGGACGGTGCGGCCCTCGTCGGTGGCGGTGAGGCGGCCGCGCTCCAGCACCCAGACGGAGGAGCCGTCGCGGCGGACCATGCGGTAGGTGACTTCGTACCGGTCGGAACGTTCGAGGGCGGCCAGCACGGACCGCACCTGCTCCCTGTCGTCGGGATGGACGATGTTCAGGGCCATGCCGCCGGTGCCTTCCCGGAAGGCGTCGTAGGAGGCGTAGCCGAGGTGCTCCAGCAGGCGGTCGTTGATGAAGTAGACCGGGAGGCCGTCCTCCAGATAGGTTCCGAGCAGCCCGCCGGAGATGTTGTTCCTGAGCAGCTCGAAGGCGCTGCGCCGGGGACGTTCGGCGATGTCGGCGTCGCGGTCGCCGATGAGCACGGTGGGGAAAAACTCGCCCTCGCCCTGCCCGCTGCACGGGAACGAGGCGTGGATGCCGCAGATGCGGCAGCGTCCGGAGCGTTCGACGCACATGGCCGACACGCGGGCGCGCAGGAACGCGCCCCCCCGCTCGGACGGGCCGATGACGAGATCGCCCTCCACGTAGCACGCGCTCTCCACGCCCGCGGTCCTGAGGTTCTCCAGATCGAAGACGTAGGGGCCGGGCGCGGCCTCGAACTCCTGCATCAGCAGGGCGCGGCAGTCGCGGCAGCCCTTGCCCGCGCGCTCGAACGCGCCGGTCCCGATCCAGCAGATGTCGTCCGTCAGGCAGCCGAGGGTTTTTTCGGGATTCCTCTGGCGGAGATAGGCATCAAAAAAACGGCGGACGATGGCGACGGAACGGGAAGCGAGCGTTTGCATGAACACGACCAGAAAAGATGAAGTAAAAAGGTTGCCCGCCGGGTCGCCGTTCCGGGCTGTGCCGGGGGAGATTCGCCGTTCCCGCAGCGGGAAAACGGATCATGGCTTT
Source organism: uncultured Bilophila sp. (assembly GCA_959604115.1). GTDB lineage: Bacteria > Desulfobacterota > Desulfovibrionia > Desulfovibrionales > Desulfovibrionaceae > Bilophila. The sequence continues at coordinate 5,808 of CAUHBW010000199.1, forward strand.
CGGCTTTATTCGGATTTATAAGGAGGGATAACTGTTTGTACCCGAACTGGGAAAGGGGTCAAGCCCTCAAAAAAACGAAATGTCACGCGGTGGTTGCATTTCGTGAACGGCTCTTTTTCCGCCATGCCGGAGGCCGCGCCGTTTTCCGAAGCCTTTCCTCCGGCTTCGCCGCGGGCGTTCCCCGCCCTCCGCCCTCCGGCGATCCCCGTCCCTCCTTCCCCGCGCGCCGCCTTCTCAGCCCCCGTCCCGCGCCTCGGACGGGATCGCCCCCTCCGCCTTCTCCGCCCCGTCCCGCGCGTCCTCCCTTCCCGATGCTCACTCGCGAAGGCGTTCCCCGCACCTTTCGGCGTCACCGTTGCGGACCGCGTTCCCCCCGTCTCCCGCGCCGTGCGCCGTCCGGCCTTCGCCGCCTTGCCAACCCGTGGGAAGGGGGCTAAGCACGCGGGCGGAGGTGGATTGTGACGGCGATAGTGTTTTTCAAGCTGCTGACGACGCCGCTTTTGATCTGGGGTGCGACGCTGGCGGCGCGGCGTTGGGGTCCGTTCGTGGGCGGTGGGATTGCGGGGCTGCCGGTGATTTCGGGACCGGCCTCGGTGTTTCTGGCGTTGGAGCAGGGGGCGGGGTACGCCGCGTCCGCGTCCTATTCCACGCTGCTGGGGATCGGGGTGACGTGCCTGTACTGTCTGGCCTACGCATGGACGGCGCGGCGGCGGGGCTGGGCCATGTCGCTGCTGGCTGCTCTGGCGACGTTTTTCGCGGCGGGGAAGGCGGCGTTTCTCCTGCCGCAGAGCCTGCCTCTGGCCTGCGCGATCGGCGCGTTGTCCCCGCCGCTGACGCTGGCGCTGATGCCGCCGATGCCGGGGGAGCAGTCCGCGAACCGTCCGCGCCGCCCGTGGCTTCTGCCGCTGCAAATGACGCTGGGCGGGCTGGCGGTCTACGGGCTGACCGAAGCCTCGCGGGCGATCGGGGTGAACTGGAGCGGACTGCTGATGGTGTTTCCGGTGATGGTGTCGATCATGGCGCCGTTCGCGCACCTTTCCGGCGGGCCCCGGGCCGCGATGCTGACGCTTCAGGGCCTGCTCGCGGGCTTCACCGGCGGCTCCTCGTTCACCATAACGGTCGCCTGCCTCCTCGAACGCCTCGGGCCGCTCCCCTGCTACGCGCTGGCGACGGGCATCTCCCTCGCCGCCAGCTTCGCCGTGTCCTTGGCGTATTACAGGAAAAGAAAATGAAGATTGGGGGAGGGGAAGGGGAAACTTTCTGAAGAATGTTTCCCCTTCCCCTCCCCCAAACCCCCTCCCTTTCCTCTTCAAAGACTTTCGACCTTATCGAATCCCTCCTCCTGGTTTTCCGTGTGGGCGGAAGAGCGGGGCGGTGTGTTTTTTCTTATTCAGGTTTGTCCTGTGGGTGGGAGATGGGGGCGGTGTGCCTTTTCATGTTGAAGAGGGGGAGACGTTCCT
>CAUHBW010000200.1 GCA_959604115.1 uncultured Bilophila sp.
GTAGCCGGGAGACGTTCGCCTCCGAAACGGAAAGACGCGGTTCCCGGATCGACGTAGACCCATAGGAAAGTCCCTCCTCCCCCTCCCCAATCTTACTTCTTGTTCCGCCCGAAACGGCGCACGGCCTTCCAGCGCTTGCGGAGGGGGACGGTGCGGGCGTAGCCGACGGCGATGGCGAACACGAGGAGCGCCTCGGCGGTCAGGGTCCGGAACAGGCGCGAGGAGTCGGCGGTGTATTCCGAGGTCGTCCAGAGGGCGGGATCATAGGGGTCGAGATGGTACATGAGCAGCCCGAGGCCCGCCGAACAGACCAGCACGCTGGAGATGGCGAACAGCCAGCTGAACGTGATGTGCAGCTTCCACAGGGACGAGGGGCGGCAGCACTTCCGGCACAGGGACAGCACGCAGAGCAGTACGACGAACATCATGAGCGACACCAGCCAGCCGAGGGAGTGGAGCAGCGGCCCGATGACCCCGATGCACAGCATGGCGATGGTCAGGCGGAAGGCGATGCGCTGCCTGTGCTGGATGCCGCGCGCGAGGAACAGCAGCATGACGCCCGCCGCGCCCGTGGCCATGCTCCCGCATTCCACCACGCCGAGGGGAATCCATTCCTGAAGCTGCGCGAACCGTTCCGGGTTGATGGGCAGCACCACCGAAAAGCAGAGGATCGCCCCGGCTCCGAACACCGCGCTGGCCATGATCGTGGGCGCGAAGGCCCGCATCCAGCGTCCCGCGTCGTGCAGCGCGCCGGATGCCTGCACGGTCTGCTGGCGGATTTCATAGATTGCGAAGATCACCGCCGCCAGCAGCAGGGGGAGCAGGTAGTAGATGACCCGGAAACAGAGCAGGGCGGCGAAGACCGCCTGCGGCGAGGCCGTGGTCAGGTGGAGGATCACCACTTCCAGCACGCCCGCGCCGCCGGGGACGTGGGTGAGCACCACGGCGACCATCGCCATCAGATAGGTGGGCAGGAACTGGAGGAAGGAGACGTGCGCGTCGGGAGGCAGCAGGACGTAGAGGCAGGCCCCCGCCGCGACGAGATCCGCTCCCGCCACCAGCGCCTGCGCGACGGCGATCTTGAAGGGCGGGAAGGCGAATTCCTTGCCGAAAATATGGATCGGCTTGTGGATGAACTTGCAGACGACGAGATAGCTGGCGGCGATGAGGCACAGGATCGCCCCGAGGGGCCTGATTTCCATCGGCATGTGCATGCCCAGTTCCGGCGGGATGTCCGGGGGCGCGATCATGAAAATCGTCCCCACGAGGCCGAGCGCGCCGACCCAGAAGGTGATGGCGAGCATCAGGACCAGCCGGACGATGTCCATCGGGGAGAAGCCCCAGCTCGAATAGAAGCGGAAGCGTACCGTGCTGCCGCCGAGCAGCGCGCCGAAGTTGTAGCTCACGGCCTGTCCGACGAACGAAACGAGCGACACCCGGGCCGCCGGAAGGGTCTTGTGGATGCCTTTGAGCGCCAGCCAGTCGTACCCGATCAGAATGATGTAGTTCACAACGGCGAGCAGGACGGACAGGATGATGCTTCCCGTGGAAATCTGGGCCAGGCTCATGCGGATGTCGGCCAGGCTGTATTTGCTGATTTCCTTGTACAGGAGGTAGACGGCGCCCAAAAAGATGCAGCCCACGATGATGGGACCGAGAGCGCGCAACAGGCGTTTGAGAGCGGGTAAGACAGTTTTCAGCATCATGTCTCCGACGTAAACGGTTTGCGGGACAGAGACGGCGCCGGAACCGACGCAGGGCTCCGCGCTCTCTTGATACCTGCTCAATCCACTCCGCGCAAGGCCGCTGTTCCTGAAATGAGGGATATTTCCCGCCTCCGTTTTCCCGACGGCTTGACCTCTTTCCGGCTATGGACTACCTTGCAGCGTGGCAATCGCACCGAAGCTCCACCCGCCGCGTAGGCGACGGGGGGCGTTTTTTTTTGTGTCGGACGGTTTCCGCAAGAATATTCAGGAGATTTCGACATGAGCAGTATCCCCATTTCCAAAGAGGGGTTCCAGGCACTCGAGCAGGAACTGGACCGTCTGAAGAAAGAGCGTCCTCACGTTATCCAGGCCATCAAGGAAGCCCGCGAAGAAGGCGACCTGAAAGAAAACGCCGGCTACGACGCAGCCCGCGAACGCCAGGGGATGCTTGAAGCCCGCATCAAGTATATCGAATCGCGCATGGCGTTGTTCAACGTCATCGATCTTTCCACGCTTTCCAGCGAAAAGGCCATCTTCGGCGCGACCGTGACCGTGGAGGACGTGGACACCGGCGAGGAACGCGAGTTTACGCTGCTCGGCCCGGACGAGGCCGACTACGCCAAGGGCACCATTTCCATCCAGTCGCCCGTCGGCGTGGCTCTGCTCGGCAAGGAAGTCGGGGACGAGATCACGGTCAACGCGCCGCGTGGCCGGATCAACTACGAAATCATCGACATCCAGTTCAAGAAAAAGACCGCCTGATTCCCACCCCTGCCAGGGGACTGGTGTTTCCCCCGTGCGAGCTGCCGCCCCGGCCCCGTGCCGAGGCTGTTGCCGATTCGGACACGCGAACCGGAAACCGGCAGGCGTTGCGGGGGAGACCCAAGATGCACTACGAACCCTGGTCCTTTTGTATTTTCACGTTCGGCTGCAAGGTCAACCAGTACGAATCGCAATCCGTGCGCGAGGCGTGGCGGCGCATGTCCGGCGTCGAGACGGACGCGCCCGCCGAAGCGGACGTGATCCTGCTCAACACCTGCGCCGTCACCGCCAACGCCGTGACCGACGCGCGACAGGCCGTGCGCCGGTTGCAGCGCGAGGCCCCCGGCGTGCCCGTCGTGATCGTCGGGTGCGCCGCCGAAGTGGCCCGGCGTGAGCTGGCCGCGCTGCCCGGCGTGCTCCGCGTGCTGGGGCAGGACCGCAAGTCCCGGCTGCTCGACGCGCCGCCGCTCGTCCAGTTCGCCCCGCTCGCGGCGGAAGATGTCCCCGAAACGCCGTTTCCCTCCACGCCCGACGAGGCCCGCGCCCGCGCCGCCACGCGGGATCGCTCCTTCCCTCCCTTCCATATCGACGGTTTCCGCCGCGCCCGTCCCGTGCTCAAGGTGCAGGACGGCTGCTCGCACGGGTGCGCCTATTGCATCGTGCCGCTGACGCGCGGCCCGGCCCGCAGCCGTGAGCCGAAAGAATGCCTCGCCGAACTGCGCCGCCTGTTGGAGGCCGGATACCGCGAGATCATGATCTCCGGCATCAACCTGCGCCAGTACGCCATGCGCGACGCGGGCTGCCGGGATTTCTGGGAACTTCTTCAGTATCTGGACCGCGAACTGGCTCCCGAATGGGGAAGCGGGGCGCGCCCCGATCCGGCGCGTCTGCGCATCAGCTCGGTGGAGCCCGCCCAGCTCACGGAGCGCGGCATCACCGTGCTCTCGGAGACGCGCATGGTCTGCCCGCATCTGCACCTGTCGCTCCAGAGCGGGAGCGCGGATGTGCTCAGGGCCATGCGCCGGGGGCACTATACGCCGGAAGGGCTGTTGGAGGCGGTGGGCTCGGTCGCGAAGCTGTGGCCCCGGTTCGGGCTCGGCGCGGACATCCTGATGGGCTTCCCCGGCGAAACGGAAGCAAACGTGCTGGAGACGCTGGAGGTCGTGCGGAGCCTGCCGCTGACCTACGCCCATGTCTTCCCCTATTCCGTGCGGCCCGGCACCGTGGCGGCGGAACTGCCGGATCAGATCGAAAAGGCGGAACGGCAGGAGCGCGCGGCACGGGTCCGGGCGATCATCGAAGCCAAGCGCGAGGCGTTCTGGCGGGCGTCTCTCGGCGGCGATCTGCTCGTGGCGCTGGACTGCAACGACGACGCGGGAGCGTCCGAAGGCGGTCAGCACGGCGTGGACGAATGCTACGTGCCCTGTCGTCTGCGGACGCCGTTGCAGGGTTCGGGGCATACGCTGATCCCCGCGCGTCCGGTCGCCGTCACCCGGAAGGGACTGCTGGTGGAGCCGTTCCGTCCGTAAGGACTCCGTCTCATCATTGGTTGAACGCCCAAACCAAATAAAGGATATCGAATAAGGGCCGATTATCTTTTTGAGCAATTTCGAGGCGGGGATTGCTTGCCGCTCCCGATACGGAAGGAAAAACTTGCATACGGCGTGTCGTTTCCTTTGACGGGCTTTCAAAAGAAAACAAGGCATTCAACGCGCACTGCTCGCAAGTTATTCTCTCTTTCAGAAAAAACAGAACGATCCGGAGGAAATTTTTATCCGGTGAAAGAGAAATACGCCATAAGGCATTGACTTCCACTGTCGTGTCGGGCATGGTTCACCCATGAGGAACCGCGTCATTTCCGAGGTGTTTTGGGAATGGCCAAGCGCGGGCATACGGTGTCTTTTTTGATGAGGTTTTTTTCATGGCTAAGTCTATCTATGTCGGCAACCTTCCCTGGTCCGCTACCGAAGAACAGGTTCAGAGCCTTTTCGCCGATTACGGTCCGGTCGTTTCTGTGAAACTCGTGAGCGATCGTGAAACCGGCCGCGCCCGTGGCTTCGGTTTTGTGGAAATGGAAGAGCCCGGTGCTTCTGCCGCTATTGAAGCTCTGGACAATGCTAATTTCGGTGGCCGCACTCTGCGCGTCAACGAAGCCAAGCCGCGTGCCCCGCGTCCTCCGCGTTACTAGTTTGGCTTGATCCCTCGGCGCCTCGATGTTCGCATCGGGGCGCTTTTTTTGTATGGCGAACCGGGAAAGTCCTTTTGCCGGTTTTCGCGGACGGGACAGGCGCGGCCCTTTCCCGGTGTCCGGTCCGCATGACGCCGAAGATGGCGGAATGTCCCCGCCGTGAGCGGCCTCGGTTATCGGCCCGGCGGCGTGCACTCGCGAGTGCGGGGCGTTGGTCGGCTTCCGGCCGCAACTCTGAAGTTTCCCTTCTCTGTGCGCGGGACGTTGTCGTGTTGCTCCCTGCGCCTCCATCATCGCTCTCTTCCCCGCCCTGCGCGGGACATTGGCCCTTGCCTCCATGCGGCCCCATGCCTCCGCCGCCGTATGCGGGCGTTGCATAACCGCGTGCATCCGTAGAACGCTTCCGGCTTCCCGTCGAGAACGGGAGCGGCGATTCCGGGCGACGTGTTCTCCCGGATGCTCCGCCCGGAACAGACGGTCCGGCCTCGGCAGGAGCAAACGCTTTCGGCGCGTCCGCGCGCTGAACGGTTCGGAGCGTGTTTCGGGCATGCTTGCGGGCGGTTTGTCTTTGCGCGCGCAGCGCGTCGTCTCTCCCGTCCTCGCGGCTTCGGCGCGTCCCCCGCTGAGAAAAATCATGTCTTCCCCGTGCGGCAGGGAGTATTCTGGAAAAGGTCTCTTCTGATGATGGCCCCGCGCAACCCTTCCGTTCGGAGCGGACGTCCTTTCGAAGATGGACGGTGCCGCAAGGCATTGAGACGCAGTATACTGCGTAACGTTAGGGGCATTTCTTTCGGAAACCCGGCTTCGGCGGTCTTAATGTGTGAGGCGTTGCGGAAAACGGCTTTCACGCGTTCCGGCTCTTTGCCGCGGAACGTGTCCGGCTCCCGTCCTTGCGGGGGGCTTGAAGAAAACGGCGCTTGAACCGGGGTTCGGAGGACGTTTCGCGCAACCCCGCTTTTTATTCCGTTTTTTTCGGTTTGTTGGCCTTGAATGCTCATCGTGAAAAAAGGTGCTTTTGGGACTAGTCAACCGGAGGCATTTGGGATAGGAAGGATGGGCGTTTGGTTGAGCAAACAGGCTTTCCGGCGAACATTGCCGGGAGGTTGCGGAAACGCACCGAAGACGGCAGGCCGTCCTCCCCGGCGAGCGGCTCAGGGGCGGGCTTCTTTTTCACTTTTCTGATTGCTAAGGATTGAGCATGTCTGTTCCTGGAAAGATGCACAGCTTTTTTGTTCCGGGCATTTCCCTGATCGGTGTCGGCGCCTGCCACGGCATCCCGCACTATATCCATACCTACCACATCACCAAGCCCCTGATCGTCACCGACAAGGGCATCGTGCAGACCGGCATTCTCAAGATCATCACGGACATTCTGGACGGTGACGACATTCCGTACAGCATCTATGACAAGACCGTGCCGAATCCGACCGACGAGAACGTGACCGAAGGGGTGGCCCAGTACAAGGCCGACTGCTGCGACGGGCTCATCTCCATCGGCGGCGGCTCCTCGCACGACTGCTGCAAGGGCATCGGCATCCTGCTTTCCAACGGCGGGGCGATCTACCAGTACGAAGGCGTGGACAAGGTCAACCACATGCTGCCGCACTACATTGCCATCAACACCACGGCGGGCACGGCGTCCGAGCTGACGCGCTTCTGCGTGATCACCGACAAGGAACGCCACGTGAAGATGTCCATCGTGGACTGGTTCCTGACCCCCAACGTCGCGGTCAACGACCCCGTCCTGATGGTCGGCATGCCTCCGTCCCTGACCGCCGCGACCGGCATGGACGCCCTGACCCACGCCATCGAAGCCTACGTGTCCACGAACACCACGCCCATGACCGACGCCTGCGCGGAAAAGGCCATCCGGCTCGTTTCCTCCTATCTGCGCAAGGCCGTCGCCAACGGCAAGGACATGGAAGCCCGCGAAGGCATGGCCTACGCCCAGTATCTCGCCGGAATGGCCTTCAACAACGCCGGTCTCGGCTACGTGCACGCCATGGCGCACCAGCTCGGCGGCTTCTACAGCCTGCCGCACGGCGAATGCAACGCCATCCTTCTGCCGCATGTGGAGGAATTCAACCTGATTTCCCGGCTCGACCGTTTCGTCCGCATCGCGCAGATGATGGGCGAATGCACCGCCGGACTCTCCGAGCGCGCCGCCGCCGAACTGGCGATCTCCGCCATCAGGACGCTTGCGCAGGACGTGGGCATCCCCACGACGATCTCCGAGCTTGCCGCCCGGTACGTCAAGGCCATCGACCCCCGCGACATCCCCGAAATGGTCGCCCATGCCCAGAAGGACACCTGCGCCGCCACCAACCCCCGCATGATGAGCACGCAGATCATCAATGATCTGTACAAGAAAGTATTTTAAAGACGCGTGACGGAACGATTGGAGAGGGGGAGGGGAAACTTTCTGGAGAAAGTTTCCCCTCCCCCTCCCCAAACCCCACCCCTTCCTCTTCAAAGACTTTTGACCTTATCGAATCC
>CAUHBW010000201.1 GCA_959604115.1 uncultured Bilophila sp.
GGTGTTGGTGAACGTACCCGTGAAGGAAATGACCTTTATCATGAAATGAAGGACGCCGGGGTTCTGGAGAAAGCCGCCCTGGTGTATGGCCAGATGAACGAGCCTCCGGGAGCGCGTGCCCGCGTCGCCCTGACCGCTCTGACCTGCGCTGAATACTTCCGTGACGAAGAAAATCAGGACGTGTTGCTCTTCATCGACAACATCTTCCGTTTCACGCAGGCCGGTTCCGAAGTGTCCGCGCTGCTCGGGCGCATGCCTTCGGCCGTGGGTTATCAGCCTACTCTGGGTACCGACCTTGGTTCCCTGCAGGAACGTATCACTTCCACCAACAAGGGGTCTATCACCTCTGTGCAGGCCGTCTACGTTCCCGCTGACGACCTTACCGACCCGGCCCCGGCGACCACGTTCTCGCACCTTGACGGTACGCTCGTGCTTTCCCGTCAGATTGCGGAACTGGGCATCTACCCCGCCGTGGACCCGCTCGACTCCACGTCGCGCATCCTCGACCCCAATGTTGTGGGCGAGGAGCACTACGGGGTGGCCCGCGGCGTTCAGCAGGTGTTGCAGAAGTACAAAGAGCTTCAGGACATCATCGCCATTCTCGGCATGGATGAACTGTCCGACGACGACAAGCTCGTGGTGGCCCGCGCCCGGCGCATTCAGCGCTTCCTGTCGCAGCCCTTCCACGTGGCCGAAACCTTCACCGGTACCCCCGGCGTCTATGTGAAGCTGGAAGATACGGTCAAGGCGTTCAAGGGCATTTTGAACGGCGACTACGACCACCTTGCGGAAGACGACTTCTACATGGTGGGCGATATCGACATGGCTCTGGCCAAGTACCAGAAGCGCCAGGAAAACTAGGAGCCTGATATGGAATCCACGCTTCAGCTCGAAATCGTCACACCTGACAAAGTTGTGGTCAGCCAGCCCGTGGATTACGTCGGTGTTCCGGGTATCGAAGGTGAATTCGGCGTCCTGCCGCATCACATTCCGCTTCTGTCCGCTCTGTCCATCGGTGATCTCTACTTCCGCGTCGAAGGCAAGACGGAACACGTGTTCGTCTCCGGCGGTTTCGCGGAAGTCTCCGACAACAAGCTCACCGTGTTGGCTGAATCGGCGGAACTTGGTGAAGACATTGACGTTGCCCGTGCCGAGGCCGCCAAAAGGCGTGCCGAGGAACGGTTGGCGGCGAAGATTGCGGATACGGACCTCATCCGTGCGCAGCTGGCTCTCCAGCGCGCCGTGGAGCGTCTGCACATCGCGTCGCAGTCCTAGCAACGACCCCGTCTCATGAATGAAGAGCGCGGAACTTCGGTTCCGCGCTTTTTTTGTGGATTGTGAAGATTGGGGAAGGGAGGGAGAACCTTTCTGAGGAAAGGTTCTCCCTCCCTTCCCCTGCCCCCATCCCTCCTTCTCCAAAGACTTTTGACCTTATTGAATCCCTCTTCATGATGTTTCCGGAGAGTGTGGGGAATGGGCATGGAAGCGGATCGGGAAAGCGTTCGATGCGGTGTGGGAAGACGAGGGGGAAAGCGGGATGATGGGAAGGGTACTTGGGGAGCGAGGAAAAGCGAAAAGTCGGGTGGAAGGCGGTGGAAGACGCGGGCGGAGATGGCTGTATCGGTAACGAAAAGATGGGGGAGAAGGTGGGGCTGAGCTGGGGGAGGGCGTTTCTTCAGGAGCGTCCTCCCCTGATTTTTACCGGCGTTCCGGCAGGGCGGCGATGACGACTCCGACGAGGGTCAGACCGACGCAGAGGGCCTGCGTGATGTTCAGGCGTTCCCCGAGGATGGAGAAGGCGAAAATCAGGGTGAAGACCGGAATCAGGTTGCCGTAGAGGGCGACGATGCCCGCTTCGAGATTTTTCAGCGCGAAGTTGAAGCTCAGGTAGACGAGGAAGCCCACGCCGAGTCCCATATACATCAGGCCGCCGAGCGCGGGCGGAGTGACGTCGGTGGGCATGGGCGTCGTGAAGACGAGCGGCAGGAATACCAGCGTGCCGCCGAGCGACTGAATGGCGGAAATGCTCAGGAAGGAATAGCGGCGGGAAATGAAGCGCACGCATACGGCGTACCCCGTAGCGGAAAGCACGGCCCCAACCATGAGCAGATTGCCGAGAACGGGGTTGGTCGCCTGCGCCGAGCTTTCGGCGGCGAGTGAGGCTCCCGCGACGCCCGCCACCGCGAACAGCATGGCGATGATGGTCTTGCGGGTGAGCTTCTCGCCGAGGAACAGCCATGCTGCCACGGCGGTGCAGAGGGGGAAGCAGGCCGCGATGACCCCGCCCTGCGAAGCTGTGGTGTAGGTCATGGCGAACGTTTCGCACAGGAAGAACAGGCAGGGCTCGAACAGCACCATCGCCGCCAGATATTTCCAGTCCCCTTTCCGATAGGGAATATGGGTCCACAGCCGGTAGAGCGCCAGATAGATCACGCCCGCGAAGGCCACGCGCGCGAACACGACCTGCATCGCGGTAAACGACTCGAACGCGTACTTCATGGCGATCATGCCGCCGCCCCATGTGGCGTAGCTCGCCACCAGCAGCGCCAGCAGCACGTTCTTGGATACGGTCATGGCTTTCCTCCGGCGCCCGCGCTTGTGAATGAACGGGCGAATGATGACGTTGTGCGGAGTTTAGACGCTTGCCGTGGACAAATCTGACGCACGTGCGACACTTTTGCAAAATGCGGCGCGGAAGGGTGAGGGTGGAAAAGAGGATGCCGCGCGGGAACGGCGCGGCATCATTCTGAAACGACCTGCGGAGGCTGTGTGCCCCGCAGGTCGTATGGTGTTCCGTTGCGGGATCAGGCCATGCTTTCCCGGAGCTTGCGGCGTTCCTTGTCGATCTGTTCGTCGGTCGCTCCGAAATCGCGCATCAGGTATTCGGTCATGGCGACGGCGACTTCGCGTTCGCCGGAGAAGACCGCCGACGCGCCCTCGGATCTGAGGGTTTCGGCCACGCTGAGGTAGGTGGTGTGCACGAGGATGCGCATGTCGGGATTGATGGAGCGGGCGACCTCCACGATTTCGGGGGCGGGGGCGCTTGAGGAGGAGATGATGAGGCTTTTGGCTTCCTCCGCGCCCGCATGGATGAGCACCTCGCGCTGGGTGGCGTCGCCATAGATGATTTTTTCCCCGAGCGCGCTGACCCGGCGCACGGTGTCGATGTTCATTTCCACGACCACCACGTCGAGGTTGTTGTCGCGGAGGATGCCGGAGAGCTGCTTGCCCACGGGTCCGTAACCCACGACGATGATGCGCTGCGCGCCTTCGGGGTGGGTGAGTTCGGCTTCGTCGAGGCGCGGCAGTCCGATGCCCTTTGCTTCCAGCCAGTGCGCCACGGCGTTGATGCGCCGGTAGAGCAGGGGATTGAGGGTGATGGAGACGATCGCCGTCACGATGATCGCGCTGGAGGCTTCGGGAGGGAGCACGCCGAAGCTGACGCCCATCGAGGCGAGGATGAACGAGAATTCGCCGATCTGCGAGAGCGCCACGGCGACGGAAAGCGCCATGCGCAGGGGCTTGCGGAACAGCTTGACCACGATGAAGGCCGCCAGCGGCTTGCCGAGCAGCACGATGGCGAGGGTGGCGAGGATCAGCGGCCAGTCGCTGATGAGCGAGGCGGGATTGAACAGCATCCCCACGGAGACGAAGAAGAGGACGGCAAAGGCGTCGCGCATGGGGAGCGCCTCGGCGGCGGCCCGGGCGCTGAATTCGGACTGTCCCACGATCATGCCGCCGAGGAAGGCCCCGAGCGCCATGGACGCCCCGAAGAAGGTGGCCGCGCCCACGGCGACGCCGAGCGCCAGCACCAGCACGGCGAGCGTGAACAGGTCGCGGGTGCCCGTCCGGGCCACGTAGGCCAGCAGTTTCGGAATGATCCGTTGCCCCACCACCAGCGCGAAGACGACGAGAGCCCCCAGCTTCAGGGTGGTGACGCCGAGGATGTGCCACACGCTTTCGGTCTGCTCGCCGCTGCCCACGGCGGCGGGCAGCAGCACCAGCAGCAGGATGGTGAAGAGGTCTTCGACCACCAGCCAGCCGAGAGCCACGTGTCCCGTGGTGGTGTGCAGCGCCTTGTTGTCGGAAAGGACGCGGGTCAGCACGACGGTACTGGCGACCGAAATGGCCATCCCGAAGACGGCCCCGGCGGTCCATGACCACCCGAACCCGTGCGAAACGACCATGCCGAGCAGGGTCGCCGCCGAGATTTGGACCGCCGCGCCGGGGAGGACGATGCGCTGGACCGCCAGCAGATCCTTGAGATGAAAATGCAGGCCCACGCCGAACATGAGGAGGATGATGCCGATTTCCGCGCATTGGGCCGCCGTGTCGGCGTCGGCGACGAAGCCCGGCGAATAGGGGCCGACGATGATGCCCGCCAGCAGGTAGCCCACAAGCGGGGACATGCGGAGTTTCTGCGTGATGAAGCCGAGCGCAAGGGCCGCGGTCAGGCCGCCGGAGAGCGTCAGGATAAGATCGACGTTGTGCAGCATAGGTTCCTTTGCGATTGCGGTTTTCTCTTTTGTTTTTTCTTTTACGGCAGGATGCCGAAATGGAGAAGGAATATCAAGAGGAAGCGGGGGCCGTCCGATGATTAACGGACAGCGGAAGGTCCGCTTTCTCCGGAAGCCCGAATGCTCCGGTGAGCGTGTGCGGCCTTGGAAGGGGTCCGAAAGGGGGAATAGGCCCGATACGGTTTTCCCGCCGAAAAGCAACGGGAGGCCCGGAGCCCGTTTCGTGCCGAAAAGCCTCTTTTGGGCCTCTTTTTCGAGCTGTTCAGGGCAAAAAAGCGTCTTTTATGGGTATATTCCTGTAAAATCGTCTTTGCGGTCGCCACCTGTGAAAAATATCGTTACCAAAAGAGAATGACGGGATTTCTGTTGAATAAAAAAATGAAAAGGACTATCCTTTCCCGAAAGGAAAAGTCTTGCAAAAAGCGTATTGGTTCTGGGAATGTATCCCGGCTTCCGCAAGTCCCCGACCATCGGAATACCATGAAAATCAAGCTCGACGAAACCAATCTGGCTATTATCAAGGCGCTGCGCAACGGGCGCGCCTCGTTCCGTGACATCGCTTCGGACCTCGGCCTTTCCGAAGTGACGGTCCGTACCCGCGCCGCCCGGCTCATCGAAGACGGGGTGCTGGACATCTGCGGGCAGGTGGATGTGGAAAGGCTGCCCGGCCACACGCTGGCGCTGGTGGCGATCAAGCTGCGTTCCCCGGACCTTGTGGGCGAGGGCGAAGTGTTTTCCCATCTGCGGGGCGTGGTGTCCGTCGCCGTGCTGACGGGGCGGCATGACCTTATCCTGACCGTGCTGCTCAATGAGGAATTCGGCCTGCTTGATTTCTACACCAACGAATTTTCCAAGTGTCACGACAGGGTGTCCTCCATCGAAACCTTCATCGTCTACAAGGGATTCAATCTGAAGGTGCCCTACATTCTGTAGCCGCTTCCGCGCCTGCGGAATGTTCGGGTCGGCGGGGAGTTCCGTCGTCCCTCCGGCGTTGCGCCTTGCGCCGCCGGTTTTCGGAGAACAGGGATCGCTACTTTAAACGGAGTCATTCATGTTGCATCAAACGGCATTACACGCAACGCATGAGGCCCTCGGCGCCACGCTGGTCGATTTCGGCGGTTGGGACATGCCCCTCTGGTATCCCACCGGCGCGGTGAAGGAACACCTCGCCGTCATTCAGCATGCCGGCCTGTTCGACATCGGGCACATGGCCGGGATCATGGTTTCCGGCCCCGACGCGCTGGAAGCCCTCCAGTGGGCCTTCACCAAGGATCTGTCCCTGTCCGGCGCGCGTGCGGCCTACGGCGCGTTTCTCGACGCGTCCGGCGGCGTGGTGGATGACGCCATCGTGTATCCCCTGAGCGGAGGCCGTTATTTCGTGGTCCTCAACGTGGGCAAGGGCGAACGCATCGCCGAACAGCTCCGCGCGTGGATCGCCGCCAACGGCAAAAACGCCGACGTGCGCGATCTCGCGGGCACCTATGCCAAGCTGGACCTTCAGGGCCCCGCGACCGTCCGCGTGATGACCAAGCTGCTCAAGGATCCCGACGCCGTATTCGAGAAGATGCCCTATTTCTCCTTCAAGGGCGACATCGAGCTGGACAAGAGCGACATCCTCCTTGCCGACGGCACCCCGATTTTCCTGTCCCGTACCGGGTACACCGGCGAGCAGGGCTTTGAAATCTTCGTGCCCTACGACAAGGTTGTGGACATCTGGAACCGCATCCTTGAAGCGGGCAAGGACGAAGGCGTCATTCCCTGCGGCCTCGCCGCCCGCGATTCCGTGCGCGCCGGCGCCGTGCTTCCGCTTTCGCAGCAGGACATCGGACCGTGGCCGTTCGTGAACAATCCGTGGCCGTTCACCCTGCCCAGAGACGAAAACGGCAACTGGACCAAGGACTTCTTCGGTCGCTCCGCCCTTGAGGAAGCCCTCGCCTCCGGCAACGCCCCGTACACGTACGCCTACTGCGGCTTCGACCCCCGCAAGGTGACCTCTCCCGACCACGACACGCATCCGCAGGTGTTGCTGGACGGCGAAGTCATCGGAGACGTGCTCACCTGCGTGGCCGACGTGTCCATCGGACGCGTGGACGGAGTGATCACCAGCGTCGCCAGCCCCGAGAAACCCGAAGGTTTCGCGCCCAAGGGGCTTGTCTGCGGTTTCGTCCGCGTGAACCGTCCGCTCGAAAACGGCGCCAAGCTCAC
Organism: uncultured Bilophila sp.; assembly: GCA_959604115.1. GTDB lineage: Bacteria > Desulfobacterota > Desulfovibrionia > Desulfovibrionales > Desulfovibrionaceae > Bilophila. Next base: position 6,723 of record CAUHBW010000201.1, read on the forward strand.
GCTCGCCGATCCGCGCCGCAAGATTCAGGTCGAAACCGTCACCGACATCCGTCCCGCCCGCACCGCCCGCAAAAAGCTGGGCAGCCTGTAGCAAGAGAAGATTTGAGATGAACCGGGGAGGAGGACTCTTCCTCAGAAGGGCTTTTTCCCTCCCCGGACCCCTCCCTTCATCCTCCTCAGACTTTTGTAATTGGGGACGGGGGAGACGACGAAACCCGTTGAAAAGCGAAAAGGGAACTCCCGACGCGCTCGGACCGCCCCGATACCCCCCCGACCAAACACCCGTTAGGGCGGGGCGGCTAGCCGCGCCGTCGGGGGGGGGCGGGGGGCACCAGCTCCCCCCCCCCCCGC
>CAUHBW010000202.1 GCA_959604115.1 uncultured Bilophila sp.
AGTACTTTTTTTAGCTGATTTAAAAATTCTTAAATATGGTCTGGTGTTTTTGATAATGTTTTGCGGGGGGGGGGAGCGGGGCTCCGGGACCCGGCGCGTCGCCGCGCCGGCCCGCCCGGAGGAAAACCCCAGACACGGAAGCACGGCGACCGGAGCATGCCCCGTCACCGTACTCGAAAGGAAGCCGAAACTTCCGCGGCTCCCGGAGGGGGCTGCCCTCCGGGAAACGGAAAACCTTACTTCTGCAACACGAATCCGCCGTCGGCGTTCACTTCGTAGACCTTGTACAGGTCGCCGATCCGGTCGCCCTTCTCGTTGAAGCCGAGCTTGCCGGTCAGGCCGGGGTAGTCCTTGAGATCCTTCTTGAGGTAGGCGGCCACGGCTTCGGGCTCGGGCTTCACGCCCGCCTGAAGCGCGGCGGTGATGACCTTGAAGGAGTCGCCCGCGAGCACGGACCATACGGAGCTCGGCAGGCTGTTGTACTGCGCCTTGTAGCGGGAGAAGAAATCCTTGGCTTCGGGCGTGTCGAAGTCGTGGGCGGACGGCGGGCTGATGAAGAAGTAGCCCTTGGCGGCGTCCTTGCCCGCGATCTTCACGAGGTCGGTGTTGTTGGCGGCGTCGCCGCCCATCATGGGCACATCCCAGTGCATTTCCTTCTTCTGGCGGAGCAGCATGCCCGCTTCGGGGTAGTAGCCGGTGAAGAAGATGAGGTCGGGATCGGCGGCCTTCAGCTTGGTGAGGATGGCGGTGTAGTCGCGTTCGCTCGGGGTCAGCGCGTCATAGAACACGACCGGCACGCCCGCTTCCTTGAGGCCCTTCTGCGCCTCTTCGGCGAGGCCCTTGGCGTAGGAGGAGTTGTCGTGCAGGACGGCGACCTTCTTGAAGCCCTTGGCGGCGATGACCTTGCTGGCCACGCGGCCCTGCTCGTCGTCGCGCGGGCAGGTGCGGAAGAAGAGGGGAAGGCCCTTTTCCGTCAGACGCACGCTGGTGGAGCCGGTGGCGATCTGCATGATCTCGGCTTCGTCGATGATGTTCTGGGAGGCTTCGGTCACGGCGGAGCCGTAGGTGCCGATGACCGCCATCACGCCGGCGGAGGCCAGCTTCTGGGCGGCGAGGGAGGCCGTGCGCGGATCGCCCGCGTCGTCTTCCACGATCAGCTCGATGTTCCGGCCGTTGATGCCGCCCGCCTTGTTCACTTCCGAAACGAGCAGGCTGACGATCTGCTGCATGTCCTGGCCTTCGCTGGCCCATTTGCCGGTGAGCGGGCACATGAGGCCGATGCGGATGGCGTCCGCGGCAAAGGAGGGACCGGCGGCCAGCATGAGCATGGCGGCGGCAAGCATCAGTTTTTTCACAAGATTGTTCATGCTTTCCCCTGAAAATGGAACGTTTTTCGGATGGGACGACGGGGCGGGAGGGCCGGTTTCCTGCTTTTCCGAATGAAACAGGCGGCGTCCCGCATGGTGCCAAGCATTCACCGTACAACAAAATAAGGGAAAACGGAACCCGGTCGGGCCGGACGATCCGCACCGGTTTCCGCCGGATCGCCCCCGTGGACGGGGCGATGGCGGACGCCTTTCGCGGCGGGGCCGGACGAGAACGGTGAGAGTACAAAAATTCGTCCCTTGATTTACCGAAAACGAGACTATATGTTCTGGAGTAATGTACGATCTTCCGAGGTGCCCTGTGCTGATTCGTTGTCCCGAATGTCAGTTTGAACGCCAGATAGACGCCGACGCCATTCCCGCCAGTGCGGTGATGGCGACTTGCCCGCATTGCCAATGCCGCTTCCGCTTCCGCAACCCCGACGGCACGCCCGTCGTCGCGGACCAGCCCGCTCCGGCGGCCTCCGCCGCTTCGTCCGCGGAATCCTCCGCCCCCGCCGGACAGCCCCTGCCCCCGGACATGGACGGCGACGATCCCCTGCCTCCCGGCGCGGTCGTCCCCCGGATTCCGGGCGAGGACAGTCCCCGGCAGGCCCCCGCCGCACCCGAGGAGGAGCCGAGCCCCGAAGCGCCCCAGCCCGCCGCGGAAAAGCGTTCGGCCTTCTGGAACAATTTCCAGAAAAAAAAGGAAAAGGAAGGCGAACAGCCCGGAAAGGGCATCGCCGCCGCCCTGCACGCCGACGAAACCAACGTGCCGTGGGAAGAGCCCAAGCGCTACAACCTGTTCATGGCTCTGTACCAGACCATCCTTCGGGTGATGTTCAACGCGCCCCGCTTCTTCGCCGCCCTGCCCGCCACCAACGGGAAGCTCACCCGGCCCTTCGTCTTCTACCTCATCCTCGGCATGTTCCAGACGCTGGTCGAACGGATGTGGTATCTCATGAGCATCGAGGCCAGCGGGCCGTCCATTACGGACCCCAAACTTCAGGAGATGCTCGGGGATATGGCGCAAAGCATGAGCCTGCCCCTGACCCTGCTGCTCACGCCGGGCATCCTCGCGATCCAGCTCTGCTTCTTCGCGTCGGTGTTCTACCTGATGCTGCGGCTGGTGCAGCCCGAGAACGTCCGGTTCCTGACGGTCTTCCGGGTCATCGCCTACAGCGCGGCGCCCACCGTGGTCTGCATCGTGCCGCTGGTCGGGCCCTTCGTGGGCAGCGTATGGTTCGGCGTCTCCTGCTTCATCGGCTGCAAGTACGCCATGCGCCTGCCGTGGTCCCGCACGGGGCTCGCGCTCGGGCCGCTCTACCTGATCGCGTTCGCCATCGGCCTCCAGCTCGTCAGGCAGTTTTTGAACATGGGCGCGTAGCCCGCCCGAGACGGCCCCGCCCGGACTCCGGCAAAACGCCGCGCCCGCCGGGCAATCGCGCCGCAACCGGCCCGCGCGGCTCAAAGGCTCGCCCGACGGCCACGGATTTCCCCCGGTCGGATTCGGCCCCGGTTCCGGAAAGGCCGAGGCTCCGCCAAACACGGCATGAACCAATCCCTAAATGACGAAAGCCGCTCTCCCTACGGGAGGGCGGCTTTATGCATGGAACAAGTGCGTATGCTCTTGGAGAGAAACGCGCGGGCGGCTTCGCGCACCCCAAGCGATGACCGACCGCCGCCGGGGGAAAACCGCACGAAGATTTCGCACGCGGGAAGGGGCGGCAAGCGCGACGGACGCAGACATGCCGACGGACGGCCTTGCGGCGAGAAAGGGGATAGCCTTTTTCCCTGCTTTTCGGCATAACAAGACCCCCCGACGGGACGGACCGCCGGAAAACGTTTTTTTGACAAGGAAGGGAAGCCCGCTTCCCGAGGGCCCATGAAACGAAAAACGAAAGTCAGGATAGCGAGGTTGACGCGGCATGTGCCGATCCTGCGCGAAATGCAGGCCCTGCGCAACGAAAGCGCCCTTCGTCTCATCGTGCAGGCGGCCTTCGTCGGCGGCTGCACCGGCGGAGTCATCGGCGTGTTCCGCTGGCTCTACGATCACGGCAACGCATGGATCGTCGCCGCGCTCCGGCACGGCGCGGACAACCTGACCACCGCGCTGATCGTCTTCGGCACGCTGATCCTGCTGGCGCTGGTCGTGGGGCAGCTCGTCCGCAAGGAACCGCTCATCAGCGGCAGCGGCATCCCGCAGATGGAGCTGGCCCTCGCCGGACTGCTTCCCTTTCCGTGGCTGCGCATCGTCACCGCCAAGTTCGTCGGCACCCTGCTCTCGCTGTCCGGCGGGCTTTCCGTGGGCCGCGAAGGCCCGAGCATCCAGATGGGCGCGGCGGTGGGCTGCGGTTTCGGCCAGCTTTTCCAACGTCTCACGGGCGAAGACCCGGGCCACGCCCCGCGCTTTCTCATCGCGGGCAGCGTCGCCGGACTGACCGCCGCCTTCGGCGCGCCCTTCGCGGGCATGCTGTTCGCCTTTGAAGAGGTCAAGACGATCCTGACCGTGCCGCTCCTGCTGTTCACCGGCGTAGCCTCCTTTTCCGCGTGGTTCGTCATCAACATCCTGTTCGGCTTCGGGCTGGTGTTCCCGTTCGCGGACATCCCGTCCCTGAACTGGCCGCAGATGTGGATTCCCCTGCTCATCGGCGTGGGCACGGGGCTGTTCAGCGCCGCCTACAACGCCGCCCTGCTCGGCGTGACCCGGCTGCACGACCGCCAGAAGCTGGTGCCCGCCCACCTGAAGCCGCTCCTGCCCTTCCTGCTCAGCGGCGTCCTGCTCTACACCTACCCTCAGGTGCTCGTGGGGCTCGGCTATTCCACGCCGGATCTCGGCGGCCTGAGCGCCGGCGGCCCGCTGGCTCTCGCTCCGCTGGCCTTCCTCCTGCTGGTCAAGGTCTGCTTCTCCATCCTGAGCTTCGCCTCGGGCGTGCCCGGCGGCCTGCTCATGCCCATGCTCGCCATCGGCAGCATGGTGGGGGCCGTCGCGGGGACGCTGTTCGTCGGCTCGGATATTTCCGCCGCGCCGCAGCTTCCCGCCTACCTCGTGCTCGGCATGACCGGGCTGTTCTCCGGTACGGTCCGCGCGCCCCTGACCGGCACGGCGCTGGTCGCGGAAATGTCCGGGGCCTTCCAGTGCCTTCCCGAAATGGCCGTCGTCGCCTTCATTTCCACCGTCGTCGCCAACAAGGCCGGTTCCCCGCCGGTGTACGACTCCCTGAAGCGCCGCATTCTCGTCAACCGGAACGTCTCGTCTTCAATCAAATAATTATTTGAAATACTTTGTTTTTTAAAAAAACACTTGCATTCGGCGGAACAAATGCGCTAAGCAGGAGTTTTCCCGAATGCACAAACACTACGGAGCATGCCGACATGACCCGCAAAGATCGCACCGAAGGCATTTACAACCGCCGCGAAGTGCTCGACGAGAGCGAACGCCGCCAATACTGCCTGATCCAGCTCAAGGATCTGCTCTCCTACGCCTACCGCTACTCCGAAGACGTCAAGAAACGTTTCGACCGCGCCCAGTTCAACGTCGAAAAATTCAAGACGCTGTCCGACATCAAGCACATCCCGCTGCTGAAGAAAAAGGAACTCATCTTTCTCCAGTCCATCGGGCCCCGCCTCGGCGGCCTGCTGACCAAGGACATCGGCGAACTGAAGCGCATCTTCCTTTCCCCCGGCCCCATCTTCGACCCCGAAGATCGCATGGACGACTACTGGGGCTACACGGAAGCCTTCTATTCCGTGGGGTTCCGTCCCGGCGACGTGGTGCAGGTGACCTTCAACTACCACCTGTCCCCGGCCGGGCTGATGTTTGAAGAGCCCCTGCGCAACCTCGGCTGCGCCTCCATCCCGGCGGGACCGACCGATCCCGGCACGCAGCTCGACATCATGCAGAAGCTGCGCGTGTCCGGCTACGTCGGCACGGCGAGCTACCTGATGCACCTCGCCCAGAAGGCCGAGGAAAAGGGCATCAACCTGCGCAAGGATCTCTTTCAGGAAGTGGCCTTCGTCACCGGCGAACGCCTGTCCGAAAAGATGCGCAACCAGCTCGAAAAGAAGTTCGACATCATCCTCCGCCAAGGCTACGGCACGGCGGACGTGGGCTGCATCGGCTACGAATGCTTCCACAAGACCGGCCTGCACATCTCGAACCGCTGCTACGTGGAAATCTGCCATCCCGATACGGGCATCCCGCTGAAGGACGGCGAAGTGGGCGAAATCGTCGTGACCTCGTTCAACAAGACGTACCCGCTCATCCGCCTCGCCACGGGCGACCTCTCCTACATCGACCGCGCGCCCTGCGCCTGCGGCCGCACCAGCCCGCGCCTCGGCAGCATCGTGGGCCGCGTGGACACCACCGCGCGCATCAAGGGCATGTTCGTCTACCCCCATCAGGTGGAACAGGTCATGGCCCGCTTCGAGGACATCAAGCGGTGGCAGATCGAAGTCATCAACCCCGGCGGCATCGACGAGATGATCCTCTACGTCGAAGCCAGCAACTTCCATCAGGAAGACGAGCTGCTGCACCTCTTCCGCGAGCGCATCAAGCTGCGCCCCGAACTCAAGGTGCTGGCCCCCGGCACGCTGCCTCCCCAGATCAAGCCCATCGAAGACAAGCGCGAATGGGATTAGCCTTTCCCGCATGATCGCCACGGAGAGGGAACCCGGTTCCCTCTCCCGCCTCCCTCCTCTCCCCTTCTCCGCATCCTCAAATGCGCTCCAGTTCCGTTTCTTCGGCATACCGCTTACGGCGCTCATCATCCGTGACTCATCGCCTCCTCTCCCGTTTTCGAAAAAAACGGACCGTCTCCGGTGACGATTTCAGAAAAAACACAACAAAATTTCGTCGTTCATCCGCCCCCGTTTTTCTCCGCCCCCCTTGACTCTCTTTTCACAAAACGGCATATTCCGCCCGGTACGGACCTGTAATCACGCTAAAAAAGTCTTTGAAAACTTTTGGTTATCAAAGCATACGACCCCCACTTGCCCGCACGGGCACGAAATGGCGTCACTTGCGACATGATTACGCCATATTAAGAATAAAAATCCTCTTATAACATATTTTTTTCACAACCATCAAACCTCAAACCGGTCCCCCGACAGAGCCTCTTTTCTTCTTGTTCCGCAAAAACAGGCGTCATTTTATGGTCATAGCGAAAAGGGGGAATTGAAATACGCCTCCAGATAGGGCATAGTCTCAACACTGCGCAACGCCCGGCAGCCGCCTCCGTCAGCGGCTCCCGCGCCTCCGTCGTTTCGGGCGATGTTGCCGTCCGACGTTGCCGCGCATAAAATTCGTCGCTTTACAGCGAGATTCCGGAGAGTGAACCATGAGCAAAACCGTCACCAAAGCAGATATCGCCAAGTCGATTTGCGCCCAGTCCGATATGAAACAGCAGCACGCCAAAAAAGTGCTGGATTCCATGCTCGGCATCATGAAAAAGGCCCTCAAGGAAGAAAAGGAAATGCTGCTGAGCGGTTTCGGCAAGTTCGAAGCCTTCACCAAGAAGAACCGCAAGGGCCGCAATCCCCAGACCGGCGAAGAGATCGTTCTCGAATCCCATGATGTTCTCGCCTTCCGCATCTCCCGCAAGTTCAAGGCCGCCATGAATTCCGAACAGTAGTTCGGGGCTGAAAGCCTTTGGAGAGGGGGGAGGAGGAACTTTCTTCAG
>CAUHBW010000203.1 GCA_959604115.1 uncultured Bilophila sp.
ATAATCTCAAGAACATTTTCTTGCCTCCTTCGTTTTTCTGCCCTCTCCACCTACTTGCCAGCCCAAACGATTCCTGCTATGAATGACGACCTGCCAAAGTTGCAGGAAATTGATGTGGCCTGGAGGCTGTTGAATGGAAACCATGGAAAACCACGGTATGGACGCGGAATTTAATTTTGAAAGTGCGTTGGAAGACTACCTCAGCACTGATTTCGGTGATCTCGAGGAAGGAACCATCGTCAAGGGCGAAATTGTCCGCGTGGATGACGACAATGTGCTTGTTGACGTGAACTTCAAATCGGAAGGTCAGATCCCCACCGCCGAATTCCGGGATGCCGAAGGCAATCTCGTTGTGAAGGTGGGCGACCGTGTGGACGTCTTCGTCGCTCGCAAGAACGAACAGGAAGGCACCATCACCCTGTCCTTCGAAAAAGCCAAGCGGATGCAGCTCTTCGATCAGCTCGAAGACGTGCAGGAAAAGAACGGCGTCATCAAGGGCCGTATCATGCGCCGCATCAAGGGCGGTTACACGGTGGATCTGGGCGGCGTGGAAGCGTTCCTCCCCGGTTCCCATGTGGATCTGCGCCCCGTGCCGGACATGGACGCTCTGGTGAACCAGGAATACGAATTCCGCGTGCTGAAGATCAACCGTCGCCGCAGCAACGTCATCGTTTCCCGCCGCGTGCTGCTTGAAGAAGAACGCGACTCCAAGCGTCAGGACCTCCTCCAGACCCTCGCCGAAGGCCAGGTCGTCACCGGCAAGGCCAAGAACATCACCGAATACGGCGTGTTCGTGGACCTCGGCGGCCTTGACGGTCTGCTGCACATCACCGACATGTCCTGGAAGCGTATCCGTCATCCCCGCGAAATGGTCACGCTCGGTCAGGATCTCGAACTCAAGGTTCTTTCCTTCGACAAGGAAAACCAGAAGGTTTCCCTCGGCCTCAAGCAGCTCGTGCCCGATCCGTGGCAGGACATCACCGCCCGCTTCCCCGAAGGCTCCCGCCACACCGGCAAGGTGACCAACCTTGTTGACTACGGCGCGTTCGTCGAACTGGAACCCGGCGTCGAAGGCCTCGTGCACATCTCCGAAATGTCCTGGACCCGCAAGCTGCGTCATCCTTCCCAGATGGTCCGTCAGGGCGACGAAGTCGAAGTCGTCATCCTCGGCGTCGATCCCGAGAAGAAGCGCATCTCCCTCGGCATGAAGCAGATCAAGCCCAATCCGTGGGAACTCGTGGGTGAAAAGTACCCCGAAGGCACCATCCTTGAAGGCGTCATCAAGAACATCACCGAATTCGGCATGTTCATCGGCATTGAAGACGGCATCGACGGCCTCATCCATGTGTCCGACATCAGCTGGACCAAGAAGATCCGTCATCCCAACGAGCTCTTCAAGGTCGGCGACACCGTGCAGGCCAAGGTGCTGACCGTGGATCAGGAAAGCGAAAAGTTCACCCTCGGCATCAAGCAGCTGACCGAAGACCCGTGGACCAACGTTCCCACCGCGTATCCCGTGGGCGGCCTCGTGAAGGGCACCATCACGAACATCACCGACTTCGGCCTGTTCGTTGAAGTGGAAGAAGGCATCGAAGGCCTCGTCCACGTGTCCGAACTGAGCAACAAGAAGGTCAAGACGCCCGCCGAACTGTACAAGGAAGGCGAAGAAATCCAGGCCAAGATCATCCACGTCAGCGCGGAAGATCGTCGCCTCGGCCTCTCCATCAAGCAGCTCAAGGACGAAGAAGAACGCAAGAAGCCCCGCGAATACAGCCGCTCCGGCCCGGAAGCCGGCCAGAGCCTCGGCGACCTCCTCAAGCAGAAGCTTGAAGAAGGTTCCGACAACTAAGCCTTTCGCGGCCTAGCTGAAAACATACGGAAAGCCCGGCACCTTTATGGCGCCGGGCTTTTTTATTTGAATATGCATAATCTTGGGGATTGCAACGAGTAATTTCTTTTGAGCTTTTGATTTGTTCCCGTTTCAGGATTCGTAATAAAACATTCTTAAAACACCTGAGCGTATCGGAACGCATTCTATTGCCCTTGTTATCGGCAGGAATAGAACATGATATGGAAAAACTATCACTCTTAATATATTTCTTTACCTCCATTCTTTTTTGTCGTCTGAAATCGCACGCGCCTGCGGCAACATCTCCGCAATCTCCGTGGCCGTGTTCCCCCGCTGCGGGAAGCGTTCCCGCAGCAGCTCTCCGGCCCTCGCGTGCAGGCGGACGGCAAGGCAGGCGGCGAGGAAGCTGGAATGTTCGCAGTATTCCGATGGGTACGCGGCGGTTTGCGCCATGAGCGTGCCGAGGCACCCGGCCAGCACGTCTCCGGAGCCGCCCACCGCCAGATTGGGCTCGGCGTACGGCGCGACGGTCGTGGGCTGGCCTTCGGTGCCGATGAGCGTTCCCGCGCCCTTGAGAATCCATACCGAAGGAGCCAGCCGTCGCAGGCCCGCCAAAGCCTCGAAACGGTCCGCCTGCACCCGTGCGGGCGTCGTGTGCAGCAGCGTGGCGGCTTCGCCGGGATGCGGGGTCAGCACGTCGCAGGCGCGGAGCGAGGACAATGTCTCGGGCCGCACGGCGAGCGCGTGCAGGGCGTCCGCGTCCACTACGGCGAAAGGCCGGGAAGGGCAGGACAGCAACGCCTGCACGAACGCCGCCGTCTCGGGATCGCGGCCAATCCCCGGTCCGAGCACCAGCGCGCGGCACTGGGGCAGGAAGCCCTGCAAGCCTTCCAGCAGGGCGGGACTCCAGCACACGTTCCCCTCTGGGCCGAGCGGACGGGTCATAATGTCCGGGCAATCGGCCTTAATGTCGCGGCATAGGCCGTACGGCGCGGCGACGCTCACCAGTCCGGCCCCGGAACGCAGGGCCGCGCGGGCCGCCAGATGCGGCGCGCCGGTGAGCCCTTCCGAGCCGCCCACAATCAGAATGGACCCCGCCGAGCCCTTGTGCCAGCCGGGCGCGGCCTGCGGGAGCGCCTCGGCGATTTCCGGGAGCACGAGCTGAAAGGAAGCGGGATGTTCGCGCCGGACCACGGCGGGAATGCCGATGGGCCGGACGTGCAGGCGTCCCGTGTACGACGCGGCTTCCGGCAGCACGAGTCCGGGCTTTGCCGCCTCAAAGGTCACGGTGGCGTGGGCGCGCACGGCTACGGGGCAGGGGCGTCCGGTCATCCCGGACAGGCCGGACGGAATGTCCAGCGAAAAGATGAAGGCCCGCTGCGCCAGCGCGTTGATGTAGCCCACCAGCTTGGTTTCCAGAGGCCGCAGCGTGCCGGAAAAGCCCGTGCCGAGCAGGCCGTCCACCACGATGTCCGGCCCGCCCCGTTCGCAGACGGCGACTCCCGCCCCCACGTCCCACGGCGTGTCGCGGAAACGTCCGGGCCACCCCGCCGCCGGGGCGAGCGTCACCCCGCAGTGCAGCGCCAGCCACAGATGCTTCTTGGCCACTCCCCGGTAGGAGCCGAGAGGCCGGGAATGCAGGACGAGCACCTCCGCGCCCGCGTCGTGCAGATGACGCGCGAGGCAGACGGCGTCGCCGCCGTTGTTGCCCCCGCCCATGAACAGCAGGACGCGCTTGCCGCGCACGGGCGTTTCTTCGGTCAGCGCGTGCAATGCCTCGCGCGACGCGTTTTCCATGAGCAGCAATTCGGGCAGCCCGAGAGCGACGGCGGCCCGATCCCAGCCGGACATTTCCGCCGGAGCGGGAAGCGGTGCGAACATACATCCTCCTGCGTGCGCCGGTCCCATGCGGACGCGGACGCGTTTACTAAGGCACCAAGGCATTACGGCTCTCGCTCGTTGCCCCGTGCGGAGCGTTTGATAAGCCGGGCCGGAAGAGAAACGCCGTTCGTCCGTTCCGGTCGGGCGCGTTTCGGCGTCGGCGGGACAGAGACGCCGTGCCCCGTCACGGGCCGCAAGCGTTATTCCGAACGGTTTGCGGCGGGCCCGGCGCGCGCCGTCCCGTGGGTGGCCCAAGGTGCCTCCCCCGGCGCATCCTTTCCTTCTACGGGCCCCCGGACGGGGGGTCAAGAGTCCTAACGGGAGGCGAAAACAGGATAAAAACGCCGCGTGAAACCCTTCACTATTTGACCTTCACCCGGACATACAGTAGTGATGGAAAACACCCCGTATTATCTTGCCAAAGATAGCCGCGGCCTTTCCGCGAGGCGACGAACGGGCTTCCCGTCCGTCCGCGTACTGTATCGGAGCCCGCCCCCTCACCATCTGATCCGGAGGAAATCATGCCCAGCGCATCCCTCGTCAAGGAATTCGAAAACCTCATCGGCAAAGAGAACGTCTTCACCAGCGAAGCGGACAGGCAAAGCTACGCCTACGACGCCGCCGTGCTGCCCTCCGTCGTTCCCGGCCTCGTTCTGCGTCCCACCACCACCGAACAGCTCGGCTCCCTGATCGAACGCTGCTACACCAACGGCCTGCCCATGACCGCGCGCGGCGCGGGCACCAACCTCAGCGGCGGCACGGTTCCCGACGCGGACAAGTCCGTGGTCATCCTGACGCAGGGCCTGAACAAGATCATCGAAATCAACGAGGAAGACCTGTACGCCGTGGTCGAGCCCGGCGTGGTCACCGCCCAGTTCGCCGCCGCCGTCGCCGCCAAGGGCCTTTTCTATCCTCCGGACCCCGGCTCCATGGCCGTCTCCACCCTCGGCGGAAACATCGCCGAAAACGCCGGCGGCCTGCGCGGCCTGAAGTACGGCGTGACCAAAGACTACGTCATGGGCCTCGAATTTTACGACAACAACGGCGAACTGGTGAAAACCGGTTCCCGCACCGTCAAATGCGTGACCGGCTACAACCTCGCCGGTCTGATGATCGCCTCCGAAGGCACCCTCGGCATGATCAGCAAGGCCATCCTCAAGCTCGTTCCTCCGCCGCAAGCCTCCAAGGCGATGATGGCCGTCTTCGACGACGTGCAGAAGGCGTCCGAAGCCGTGTCCCGCATCATCGCCGCCCGCATCCTGCCCTGTACGCTGGAATTCATGGACAACATGACCATCAACCTCGTTGAGGACGACGTACAGATCGGCCTTCCCCGCGAAGCGCAGGCCATCCTGCTCATCGAAGTGGACGGGCACGCCGGACAGGTCGCGGACGAGGCGCAGGTCGTCGAGGACCAGCTCAAGAAGAGCGGCGCGACCCAGATCGTGGTCGCCAAGGACGCCGCCGAAAAGAACAAAATCTGGGAAGCCCGCCGCAAGGCCCTTCCCGCGCTGGCCCGCTTCAAGCCGACCACCATTCTTGAAGACGCCACCGTCACCCGTTCCAAGATTCCCGCGATGGTCAAGCTCGTCAACGCCCTCGCCGCGAAGTACAACCTGACCGTCGGCACCTTCGGGCACGCCGGCGACGGCAACCTGCACCCGACCTTCATGTGCGACAAGCGCGACAAGGACGAATTCGAGCGCGTGGAACGGGCCGTGGACGAACTTTTCAACGCGACCATCGAAATGGGCGGCACCCTTTCCGGCGAACACGGCATCGGCACCGCCAAGCAGAAGTGGCTGGAAAAGGAAACCACGCGCGGCACCATCGCCTACTCGCGTCGCCTGCGCAAGGCCATCGATCCCAAGGGGTTGTTCAACCCCAACAAGCTGGTTGGAGTATAATTCTATGGATGAGCTGACTCTTCTCGCCAACGCGCTCATCGCGCTGGACGACAAGCTCGCCGCATGCATGAAATGCGGCATGTGCCAGTCCGTGTGTCCCGTCTTCGGCGAAACGCTCATGGAAGCCGACGTGACCCGCGGCAAGCTCACGCTGCTGGAAAATCTGGCCCATCGCCTCATTGAAGATCCGGAAGCGGTCAGCGAAAAGCTCAATCGGTGTCTGCTGTGCGGATCCTGTCAGGCGAACTGCCCTTCCGGGGTTTCCATTCTGGAAATCTTCATGGAGGCCCGGGCGATCGTCGCTTCGTACAAGGGGCTTTCCCCGCTGAAAAAGACCATCTTCCGCACCCTGCTTCCCAATCCGAGGCTGTTCGGCTTCCTGCTGAAGCTCAGCGGGCCGTTCCAGGGGCTGGCGATGCATGAGGACAACAACGCGCAGGGCACGGCGACGTGTTCCCCGCTGCTGCGTCCGTTCCTCGGCGACCGCCACGTGACGCCCCCCGCCAAGCAGACCCTGAGCGCCAAGATCGGCGCGATGAACACGCCCGCCGGAAAAAGCCGCCACAAGGTGGCCTTCTTCCCCGGCTGCATGGGCGACAAGCTCTTCACCAACGTTTCCGAAGCCTGTCTCAGGGTGTTCGACTACCACGAAGTCGGCGTGTTCCTGCCCACCAACTACTCCTGTTGCGGCATCCCCGCCCTTTCGTCCGGCGACCTTGAAGGCTTCGAAAAGATGGTGAAGCACAACGTGGACGTGCTCCGAGAAGGTTCCTTCGACCTCATCGTCACGCCCTGCTCGTCCTGCACGGAAACCATCCGGTCCCTGTGGCCCCAGATGGCGGGCAAGATGCCCTACAAGTACCGTGACGCCATCAACGAGCTTTCCCAGAAGGCGATGGACATCAACGCCTTCCTCGTGGACGTGCTCAAGGTGAAGCCCCGCCCGTTCGCCGGTCGCCGGGGCCAGACCAAGGTGACGTATCACGAATCCTGCCACCTGCTCCGCTCGCTCGGCGTCAGCGCGCAGCCCCGCGAACTGATTCGGATGAATCCGGAATACGATCTCGTGGAGATGAAGGAAGCGGACCGCTGCTGCGGCTGCGGCGGCAGCTTCACGCTGTCGCACTATGATCTGTCCCGCAAGATCGGGCAGCGCAAGCGCAACAACATCGTCTCCAGCGGCGCGGAAGTGGTCGCCACCGGCTGCCCCGCCTGCATGATGCAGCTTTCCGACATGCTCGCCCACAACGGCGACAACGTGACGGTCAAGCACACTATCGAAATCTATGCGGATTCGTTGAAGTAACGAGAAAAGATACGCCTCCGGCGGGGGGGGGGGGGGGGGGGCGCGCCCCCCCCCCCGCGGGGGGGCCCCCCCGCCCC
>CAUHBW010000204.1 GCA_959604115.1 uncultured Bilophila sp.
GGGGGAAACTTTCTCAGAAAGTTTCCCCCTCCCTTCCCCCGGTTTTCACACCATCCCCCCGGCCTTCATGGCCCAGAAGGCGAGGGCGGCGATGAGGGCGGAGGCGGGGATGGTGAGAATCCACGCGATGACGAGGTTTCCGGCGACGCCCCAGCGGACGGCGGAGAGCCGCTTGGTGGAGCCGACGCCGAAGATGCAGGCGGTGATGGTGTGGGTGGTGCTGATGGGCGCGCCGAACAGGGACGCGCCGCAGATGACCGCAGCCGCCGAGGTCTCGGTGGCGAAGCCGTGCACCGGCTCCAGCTTGAAGATTTTGTGGCCCATCGTCTTGATGATCTTCCAGCCGCCGAGCGCGGTTCCCAGCGCCATTGAGAGCGCGCAGACGCACTTCACCCAGAAGGGCACGGCGATGGTGTCGATCTCGTTGAAAATGAACAGAGCCAGCGTGATCACGCCCATCGTCTTCTGGGCGTCGTTCAGGCCGTGGCTCGTCGCCATGAACGCGGCGGACACGATTTGCAGCTTGGTGAAGGCGCGGGTGAGCTTGTTGCGGTTGGCGCGGGCGCACAGAAACATGATGACGAACATGGTCAGGAAGCCCATGCCGAACCCGGCCAGCGGCGAGAGGACCAGCGGCAGCAGGATTTTTTCAAGAATGGACAGGCCGTTGAGCGTGCTGAATCCGGCATAGGCCACGGCGGCGCCCATCAGGCCGCCGATGAGCGCGTGGGATGACGAGGAGGGAATGCCGAAGTACCATGTGATGAGGTTCCACGCGATGGCCCCCACCAGTGCGGCGAGGACCAGCGGCTGGCAGCTCGCCACCATGTCCGTGTTGACGATCCCCGAACCGAGGGTGGTGGCGACCTTGGTACCGAGGAACGCGCCGATGAGGTTCAGGCTCGCGGCCATGAGCACCGCGGTACGGGGACTGAGGACCTTGGTGGACACCACGG
Organism: uncultured Bilophila sp.; assembly: GCA_959604115.1. Taxonomy (GTDB): domain Bacteria; phylum Desulfobacterota; class Desulfovibrionia; order Desulfovibrionales; family Desulfovibrionaceae; genus Bilophila. Next base: position 957 of record CAUHBW010000204.1, read on the forward strand.
TGGCGATGGCGTTGGCGCAGTCGTGCGCGCCGTTGGTGAAGTCGAAGATCAGCGCCATGACCACGATAAGGACAAGGAGCAGGGGGACTTCAAACATACTTGAGCACCACCTCCTCCAGCGTGTCGCCGAGGTCGGAAACGATGTCCACGGCCCGTTCGATGCGGTCGTAGACCTGGCTCCACAGGATCATTTCCCGGACTTTTTCAAAGTTGGGGATTTCGCCGTCCATCATTTCCGAAATCCCGGCGGCCTGGAGCATTTCGCAGTCGCTCTTGCGGGATTTCAGGCTGTGCAGGTGCCCGGAAATATCCTTTTTTTTCTCCAGTTCTCCGAGCATGGGCCCGGTATCCTCAATCATGCCCTTGATGTTGCGGACCATCATCTGGGCCGGGAACCGCTGGTACATGAAGCCGCACATAAAAAAACGGCTGGCGAGGTTTTGTATGCCGTCGGCCACCCGTTCCTGTGCGAGGTTGATTGCGTGGATGTCTTCGCGATCGATGGGGGTAATGAATGTCTGCGAAAGATGCCACGTTATGTTTCTGTTGAGCTTGTCGGCCTCCTCTTCCAGCAGGTTGATCCGTTTGAGGTGCTCTTCCGATTCGTAGGTATTCTCCATGACCACGATGAGGCTTTCGGCCATCCGTTGCAAAACGGCGTTCTGCTCCGTCAGCAACTCGAAAAACGGAACCGTCTGGGGCAAGAAGCGTGAAAGCATGGCGTCTCCTGACAGGTCATATTTTTATGAGTGCTATCCTTGTACCGGAATCCCCCGAATACGGCAATCCCGCCGCAAAAAGTCGACAATAGAATTGAAGGGGGAAGATTGATGGGAAGGGGAAATGTTCCTCAGAACGTTTCCCCTTCCCTTCCCCCTCCAATCTTACGCTTCCCCAAAAAATTCCAGAATACGTTCCCGAGCGGCCTGCGGGAGCAGGGGGAGCCACGCGGGAAGGCAGGAGGCGGCGAAATCGGGCAGAGAGACGCGCCCGTGATGGAGCAGAAACGCGCCGTTCGCGCAGTGGTGCTCCGCGCCATACAGCTCGTCCCCGAGGAGCGGATGCCCGGCGGCGGCGAGATGCGCCCTGATTTGATGGCGCGCGCCCTTGCGGATGCGGCAGCCCACCAGCATCAGCGGCAGGGCCGGATCGTCCGAAACGGCGAGTTCCGGAACCTCTTCGGCGGTCAGTGGATGCAACAGCGTGACTTCGGTGCTGCGCAGGGGATCGGGATCGTCAGTGTGGCGCACCCGCGTCTTGTTCCGGGTGTCCGTGTCCAGACGCCGGGCCACGGTGAAGTCGTACAGCGGCTGCCCTTCGATGAGCGCCACGTACAGCTTGTCCGTGTTGCCGATGCGCTCGGCGCGACGCCACCGGCGTTCGCCGTCGTCGGTGCAGGAAGCCAGCACGAGGCCGGACGTGGGCGCGTCCAGACGGTTGAGCAGCCGGGAGGCATACCCTTCCTCTTCCGGGGGGAGCAGCGAACCGAGCAGGCTTTCAAGGCTCGGGGAAAGGCTTCCCGCGAGGGCGGCGGTGTGCATGCCCGCCGGTTTGTAGAGTGCGGCAAGGCCGCCTTCTTTGAAGACCAGCTCGGGGGCGTCTCCTGCGGCGTCGGAAACGGCGTCGGGATCGGGCAGGATGAGAACTTCCTGCCCCGCGCGGAGCCTGAGGCCGGGAATGCCGGGCTTGCCGTTCACGAGCACCAGCGAACGGTCGCACAGGCGGCGGCGCGCCCGCAGGCCGAGATCCGCCAGCGCGAACAGGTCGGGCCGGGCGTCGCGCTGCTCGGGCGTCGGCGCGGAGAGGAGCAGGCCGAGGGCCTTGTCGAGCCGCCAGCCCTGCGCTTCTTCAGGGACACGAAAAGAGATGCCGCCGTGTTCGGGGCGGTCGGAAAGGGAGGCCATCAGGTCGGACTAGTGGTTGGGAGAGGATTTTTTGATGTAGGTCAGGCCGGCGGCGACGGCGACGATGCCGAGGAAGAACCAGAAGAAATCCATGTCGGGCTCCTGCGGTAAGAAGGTTGCGGACAGCTTCGAGTGTAGCGTAAAGGAGATGACGGAGCAAGGGAACCCCCTCTCCTTCCGTCGCGCCGTGGAGGCGCGTGAACTTTTTTCCCTCAGAGAATCCATGACCACACAGCACGTAGCCATTGTCGGCGCGGGGCTTGCGGGCTGCGAATGCGCGTTGCAGCTGGCCCGGCGCGGTGTTGCCGTTACCCTTTTCGAACAGAAGCCGGAAGCCTATTCCCCGGCGCATTCCGTGCCGCAGCTTGCGGAACTGGTCTGTTCCAACTCCCTGCGTTCGGACGAACTTGCGTCCGGGGTGGGTCTGATCAAGCAGGAACTGCGCGAACTCGGCAGCGCGCTCATGGCCGTCGCGGACGCCACCCGCGTTCCGGCGGGAAAGGCGTTGGCCGTGGACCGCGAACTGTTTTCCGCCAAGGTGACCGAACTCGTCGAGGCCGAGCCCAACATCACGCTGATCCGCACGCCTGTCCGGGAGCTCGACGATCCCGTGCTGGAGGGCTTCGAGCGGGTGGTCATCGCCGCCGGTCCGCTGGCGAGCGAAAGCCTGTCGGCGTCCATCGCCCGGGCCGTGGGCGCGGAGCACCTCTATTTTTATGATGCCATCGCGCCCATCGTGGCGGCGGATTCCATCGACATGGGCATCGCCTTCTGGGGTTCCCGGTACGGCGAGCCGGGCGAGGGCGACTATCTCAACTGCCCGATGAACCAAGAGGAATACAAGGCGTTCTATCAGGGGCTTCTTGACGGCGAGAAGGTGTCCAGCCGGGAGTTCGAGCAGGAGAAGCATTTCGAGGGCTGCATGCCGGTGGAGGCGTTGGCGGCGCGCGGCGAAAAGACGCTGGCCTTCGGACCGCTCAAGCCGGTGGGATTCATCGATCCGCGTACCGGGAAGCGGCCTTTCGCGCTGTTGCAGCTCCGTCCCGAGAACGGCAACAAGACGATGTTCAATCTCGTAGGCTGTCAGACCAAACTGACGTATCCCGCGCAGGCCGTCTGCTTCCGCAAGGTGCCGGGTCTTGAGCATGCGGAGTTCGTGCGTTTCGGGAGCATGCATCGCAACACCTATGTGAACGCGCCCGTGGCCCTGAATGACGACCTTTCCCTCAAGTCCCGTCCGACCGTGCATCTTGCCGGGCAAATCACGGGAGTGGAAGGGTATGTGGAGTCCATCGCCTGCGGTTGCTGGGTGGGGCTGATGCTGGCGGCGAAGTTCTCCGGCGTTTCGCTTCCCAAGCCTCCGGCTGTGACGGCCCTCGGCGCGTTGCTCAACCACCTTGTCGTGCCCGCCAAGCATTTTCAGCCTTCCAACGTCCATTTCGGGCTCATGCCCGAGCCGGACGTGCGCGTCAAAAAGAAGGAGCGCAAGCAGTGGTACGCCGATCGCGCCCGCGCCGCGTTCTGCGAGTGGCTGGCTGGGGTGGAGAAGGAAGGAGAATGAAGATTGGGGAAGGGGAGGAGAAAGCTTTTCTGAAGAAAAGCTTTCTCCTCCCCTTCCCCAAACCCCATCCCCTCCTCTTCCAAAGACTTTCGACGTTATCGAATCCCTGTTGGCGGGATGGGGCGGGTATGTCCGTCCGGGCTGTTTGATGGGAAGCAAAAAAGGAGAAGAGCATGGATACGTGTTATGTGACCGCCGTATTGACGGCCAAGAAGGGCATGGAAGCGCAGCTTGAAGCGGAAGTGGTGAGGAACATCCCCAACGTGCGCGCCGAAAAGGGCTGCATCCGGTACGATTTCCACAAGAACCGCGCCGGGGACGGCACCTTTCTGTTCTACGAAATCTGGGAAAGCCCCGAAGCCCTCGACGCGCACGCCAAGTCCGCGCACATGCAGGTCTACAGGGAACGCACCAAGGATCTGCTGGCCTGCCCCACCGTGGTGACCGTATGGTCGCAAGTGGACTGCCGGTAACGGAACTTTCCACCAACCCCCTGTTTTTTCTCTATGTCGAACAAAAAGCCGTCCGAGTCTCCGGATGGCTTTGATCGTTTGAGAGAGGCATCCCTCCCCAATCTTTATCTTCTACCCCCTGCCTCGGAACTGCCGCTTGTCGCCCACGCGGATGGTGACGCGTTCGCGGTCGAAGTATTCGAGAAGGGGGATGACGTACTTGCGGGAGAGGCCGCCGGACAGTTCCTTGAACCCGGCGGGATCGAGATCGTCGTGCGAGGCGAACCACGTCTGCATCCGTCCCTTGAGCTCCTGAATGATCGGGCCGTGGAAGTACAGGCCGTCCTTGACCTTCACGAGACTGCCGTCCTCGCAGAGCAGCTTGAGCACCGGAGCCGCGGACTTGGCGTCCACATTCAGCTCTTCGAGCACGTCCTTGAGATTCGGCGGCGTGAATCCGGCGTCCGCATGCGCCTTGAACAACGCGTCGCGCAGGCCCGCCTGATCCGACTTGAGGGACACGGTGTGCGTGGCTGTGCGGATGACGTCGCCCTCGGAAACGAGCGCGCCCGAACGGAGCAGACGCTCCACGATGAAGAAGGCCAGCTTCGGCGGAATGTCCTTGCTCCACGCGTCGCGGGCCGTGTCGCCGGACAGGAGCGCGCCTCGGGCCATGCCCTGCTTGAGCGGTTCCTTCTTGTGGAAGGCTTCGGCGACGGCGAGACAACGCTCGGAAAGATCGGCCGCCGCTTCGGCGGCGACGTAGCCCTTTTCCTCGCGGTCGAAGCAGAAGATTTTTCCCTTGCCGGAAAGCGTCTGGAACACCTTGTCGAGCCGCTTGGAGTCGAGATTGGTCAGCACGGAAAGCTGGGCCAGATTCGCGCCCCGGTTGCGGGAAAGCTCGATCTGGGCGCGAGTGCGGTCCTCGTCGGAGGCGTCCTCAAGGCCGAGCAGCAGGGCGACGTGTTCGGGAGAGGCGTCCTTGCGGCGCAGGCCCGCGCTGATGGGATCGAGCACCACGCCGCCCGCCACGGTTCGCAGCGGCGAGAAGGCGCGCACGACGCAATGGTCGCCGAAGACGCCCACGAGCGGCTCTTCAAGCCGGACTTCGCACAGCGCGGATTCGCCCGGAGCCAGCCGGTCGCGGTCGAGGAAATACAGCCGGGCCGCGACTTCGCGGGCTTCGTGGTGGAAGTGGACTTCCGCACGGTGGCGCAGGGCGCGGGGCGAGGAGGCGAGGCAGGTCAGGCGCACCAGCCAGCGGTCCGACGGGAACAGCGTGCCCGGCAGAGCCAGCACGTCGCCGCGCGTCACGTCCGCGACGTCCAGCCCTTGCAGATTGACGGCGGTGCGGTGCCCGGATTCCGCCACGTCCACGGAGGTCCCGTGGCTTTGCAGGCTGCGGGCGCGGGTAGGGAGCTTCTTCGGAAGCAGTTCCAGCGCGTCGCCGACCTTGACGGAGCCGGAAATCATGGTTCCGGTGACGATGGTGCCGTGGCCCTTGAGGGTGAACACGCGGTCCACGGGCAGGCGGAACAGGTCGGTTCTGCGCCGGGGCGCGAGTTCCTTCTCCTGTTTGACGATGTAGTCGCGGAGCTTGTCCACGCCCTCGCCGGTCTGGGCCGACACCGGGAACAGGGGCGCGCCTTCAAGGAAGGTGCCTTTCAGGAATTCGGAAATGTCCTCGACGGCGAGTTCGAGCAGTTCCGGGTCCACCATGTCGATTTTGGTCACGGCGACGAGGCCGTGTTTGATCCCGAGCAGGGAGCAGATTTCGAGGTGTTCCCGCGTCTGCGGCATGACGCCTTCGTCGGCCGCCACGACGAGCATCACGAAGTCGATGCCCGACGCGCCCGCGACCATGTTCTTGACGAATTTTTCGTGTCCGGGCACGTCCACGATGCCGAGCCGCCCGCCGCCGGGCAGGTCGCAGAATGCGAAGCCCAGTTCGATGGTGATGCCCCGGCGTTTTTCTTCTTCGAGGCGGTCGCAGTCGATCCCCGTCAGTTTCCGCACCAGCGAGGTTTTGCCGTGGTCGATGTGACCCGCCGTTCCCATTACGATAGCCATGTGTGCCTCCGGCGGCCGGGCTGCCGCCCGGACCTGCGCCTCCCGGCGGGCTGGGGGGCATGATGCC
>CAUHBW010000205.1 GCA_959604115.1 uncultured Bilophila sp.
AGGGGAAACTTTCTTCAGAAAGTTTCCCCTCCCTTCCCCAATCTTCTAGTTCTTCAAACTGTGAATAGGCGCGGGGATGCGCCCGCCGAGACGGATAAAGGCGCTGGCGTCCCCGCCGGGGATGGGGATGATGTCGGCCTCGCCGAGCAGGCCGCCGAAGCAGGCCTTTTCGCCCACGCCCTTGCCGGGGACGGGGATGACGCGCACGGCGGTGGTCTTGGAGTTGATCATGCCGATGGCCATTTCGTCCGCGATGATGCCGGAAATGGTGGCGGCGGGCGTGTCGCCGGGGATGGCGATCATGTCCAGACCCACCGAACACACGCTGGTCATGGCTTCGAGCTTTTCGAGAGACAGCGCGCCGGAACGCGTGGCGGCCTCGATGCTGGAGTCCTCGGAAACCGGGATGAACGCGCCGGACAGGCCGCCCACGTGGGACGAGGCGAACGCGCCGCCCTTCTTCACCGCGTCGTTGAGCATGGCGAGCACCGCGGTCGTGCCGGGCGCTCCGATGGAGGACAGGCCCACGCTCTGGAAAATTTCGCCCACGGAGTCGCCCACGGCGGGCGTCGGAGCCAGCGAGAGGTCCGCGACGCCGAAGGGCAGGTTCAGGCGGTTCGCCACTTCGTTGCCGATGATTTCACCTACGCGCGTAACCTTGTAGGCCGTGCGCTTGATGACTTCCGCGACGTCGCCCAGCGTGAATTGCCCGTTGTGGCCCGCCATCGCTCGGTCGATGGCCTTCTTGACCACGCCGGGGCCGGAGACGCCCACGTTGATCACCACGTCCGGTTCGCCTACGCCGAGGTAGGCCCCCGCCATGAAGGGCACGTCCTGCGGAATGTTGGCGAAGACCACCAGTTTGGCGCAGCCGAGGCCGTCGCGACTGCGGGTCGCTTCCGCCACGTCGAGGATGCGCTGTCCGAGCAGGGCCACGGCGTCCATGTTGATGCCGGAGCGGGTGGAGGCCACGTTGATGGACGAGCAGATGCGGTCCGTGGTGGCGAGGGCTTCGGGCAGGGCGTCGATCAGGTTGCGCTCGCCGGGAGTGATGCCCTTTTCCACCAGAGCGCCGAAGCCGCCGAGGAAATCGACGCCCGCGTCCTTGGCGGATTCGTCGAGCACCTGACAGGCCCGGACCATCTGATCGCGGGTGAAGGACGCTCCGACCACGCCGATGGGACTGACGCTGATGCGCTTGTTGACCACGGGGATGCCGAACCGGTCGCCCACCTCGTTGCAGGTGGCGACGAGCTTGGCGGCGTATTTGGCGATTTTGGCGCGCACGCGATAGGCGAACACGTCGAAGTCGTGACTGGCGCAGTCGAACAGGCTGATGCCGAGGGTCACGGTGCGCACGTCGAGGTGCTCGTTGCGCAACATATTGAGGGTGCTGAGAACTTCACGATCTGTAAGCATGAAAACTTCCTCCGGGAAGCGTGGATGGAGAACTAAACCGGCTGGACGCGGTGCAGGGCCTCGAAGATGTCGCGGTGCTGCATGCTGAGCTGGAGGCCGAGGGTGCGGGCCTTGTCCTTGAGAGTCCGGCGCAGGGCGTTGCGGTCGATTTCCATCGGCAGGGCGATTTCGAACACCAGCAGGGCGCGTTTTTCATCCTCGGGCATAAGGGCCTTCAGATTCTCGATGTTGACCTTCTGGTCCGCGAAAATCTTGGAGAAGGCGGAAATGATCTCAAAGCGGTCCTCGCCGTCCACGGTGACCACGAAGGGTTCGCTTTCAGCCAGAGCGTATTCCTCGCTTTCCTCAAAATCGCGGATCGTGACCGAGAGATGCATACCCCGGTCTTCGATGGCTTGGGAAAGGCGGTCGTGGATGAGATTGTTGTCCAGATTTTCCGGCTTGTTGGCAACGAAAATCGCCGCGAACTGGTTTTTCAGGATGGTCTGGCTCACTTCTTCGATGTTGCACTCAAGGGCCGAAAGCGTGCTGGATACGGCGTACACCACGCCGGGGCAATCCAGCCCGATGACCGAAACGACGATCTTGCTCACAGATACCTCGTAGAAAAGTCTTTGGCTTTCCCGCGACAGGGAAGGGGGCCGGGAAAGCGAACGGAAGGATTCCGTGAGTTTCTTTTGCCAGTCCTCCCCCGCTGTTAGCAAGCGAAAAGTTTGGTAACGACTGATGGTTCCGCTTTTTGAAAGAGGTTTTTCGTTTGGAGGCAAGATAAAAATTACGCTGGAAACTTTGCAAAAAAGGTTATATGGGGAATCAATATTGACGATGCCGACAGACTTTTTCCGTTTTTTTTATTAAAGGATAAAGGAGGCACATATGGTGCTCGATCCGAAAAAACACGCGGACTGGGAAATCGCCCAGGATGCCGAAACCCGTATGAAGACGGTGTATCAGCTTGGTCATGACCTTGGCCTCCTTGACAAGGAACTCCTTCCCTACGGCCACGTGATGGGCAAGGTGGATTACCGGGCCGTGCTCGACCGCCTCGGCGGCCGTCCCAACGGGAAATACGTCGACGTGTCCGCCATTACGCCCACGCCCCTCGGGGAAGGGAAGTCCACGACCACCATCGGCCTCGTGCAGGGCCTCGGCCGCCGGGGCAAGAAGGCTTCCGCCGCCATCCGCCAGCCCTCGGGCGGACCGACCATGGGCGTGAAGGGTTCCGCGGCGGGCGGCGGGCTTTCCCAGTGCATCCCGCTGACCCAGTATTCCCTCGGCTTCACCGGCGACATCAACGCGGTGATGAACGCCCATAACCTCGCGATGGTGGCCCTCACCTCCCGCATGCAGCACGAGCGGAACTACAACGACGAGAAGCTCCTCAAGCTGTCCGGCATGCCGCGCCTGAACATCGACCCCACCAACGTGAACATGGGGTGGGTGATGGATTTCTGCTGCCAGTCCCTGCGCAACATCATCATCGGCATGGACGGCGTGAACGGCCGTTCCGACGGCTTCATGATGCGTTCCCGCTTCGACATCGCGGTGTCCTCCGAAGTCATGGCGATCCTCGCCATCGCCAAGGATTTGAAAGACCTCCGCAGGCGCATGGGCAAGATCATCGTGGCCTACGACCGCGACGGCAAGCCCGTGACCACCGCCGATCTGCAGGTGGACGGCGCGATGACCGCGTGGATGGTGGACGCCGTCAACCCGAACCTCATCCAGACCATCGAAGGCCAGCCCGTGTTCGTGCACGCCGGGCCGTTCGCCAACATCGCCATCGGGCAGAGCTCGGTCATCGCGGACCGCATCGGCCTCAAGCTGAGCGAGTACCACGTCACGGAATCCGGCTTCGGCGCGGACATCGGCTACGAAAAATTCTGGAACCTCAAGTGCCATTACAGCGGCCTGACCCCGGACGCCGCCGTGGTGGTGGCGACCGTCCGCGCGCTCAAGAGCCACGGCGGCGCGCCCGTGCCGGTGCCGGGACGCCCGCTCCCCGAGGAATACCGCTCCGAGAACGTGGGCTACGTCGAGGCGGGCTGCTGCAACCTGCTGCACCACATCGAGACGGTGAAGAAGTCCGGCGTGTCGCCCGTGGTGTGCATCAACGCCTTCGTGACCGACACCAAGGCGGAAATCGCCAAAATCCGCGAACTCTGCGAAGGGGCCGGGGCGCGCGTCGCCCTGTCCACGCACTGGGAGCACGGCGGCGAAGGCGCGCTGGAGCTTGCCGACGCGGTCATGGACGCCTGCAACGACGCCAATGAATTCAAGCCGCTGTATTCGTGGGACATGCCGTTCAAGGAACGCATCGAGCTGGTGGCGCGCGAAGTCTACGGCGCGGACGGCGTGGAATTCTCCGCCGACGCGATCCGCAAGCTCGCCGATCTCCAGAAGCGCGACGACGCGCATGAGCTTGGCCTGTGCATGGTGAAGACGCACCTTTCCCTGTCCGACGATCCCGGCGTCAAGGGCGTGCCCACCGGCTGGAAGCTGCGCATCCGCGACGTGATGCTTTTCGGCGGCGCCGGGTTTGTGGTTCCCGTTTCCGGGGCCATCACCCTCATGCCCGGCACCGGCTCCAATCCCTCCTTCCGCCGCGTCGACGTGGACGTCGAAACCGGCAAGGTCAAGGGAATATTCTAAAAAAGAAGAAGGCTCTTCGCCCTCCCTCAAGGAAACCGGCGAAGGGCCTTCTCTCATTTCTCCGCCAGCCCCGTTGTCCTCTCCGCATCTTGTTTCCGGGAAGGGGGGCGCATTATCGGATTCACGGCGGCGGGCCGGAGCGGGAGGCGAGAGCGTTTCGGGACAGCCTTTCCGGCAAGAAAAAACGATACGCGCTTGCTTTTCCCGCGAGTGATTTTTATATGAAGGGCTTCCCGGACACCGTTCCGAGGGAACGGATGTCGCGCACGGCATCACCCCTTATTCAGGAAGTCACTTTCCAGGTAGTTATGGTCGTTGACCCCAGCATCCGATTGCGCCCGCTGGAGCGGGAGGATCTTCCGTTTATCCATCAGCTCGACAACAACGCCAGCGTCATGCGCTACTGGTTTGAGGAACCGTACGAAGCGTATGTGGAGCTGACGGACCTGTACGACAAGCACATCCACGATCAGAGCGAGCGCCGGTTCATCGTCGAACACGACAAGACCAAGGTCGGTCTGGTCGAACTCGTCGAAATCGACTACATCCACCGCAGGGCCGAATTCCAGATCATCATAGCTCCGGCCCATCAGGGGCTCGGCTATGCGGCGCGGGCCGTTTTGCTGGTCATGGACTACGCATTCACGGTCCTCAACCTCTACAAGCTGTACCTCATCGTGGATACCGAAAACAAAAAGGCCATCCACGTGTACACCAAGCTCGGCTTCGAGGTTGAAGGCGAGCTGAAACACGAATTTTTCAGCAACGGGGAGTACCGCAACGCCTTGCGGATGTGCCGGTTCCAGAACGACTATCTTGCGGAGAAGCGGGGACAGGCGGCGCAGGGCTAACACTTTGACCCAAGGACAGCACATGGCGGAAATCATCAGCGGCACGGAGATGCGGACCGCGATTCTTGAAGAATTGCGCGGGGAAGTGGAAGCCATCCGGAAAAAGCACGGCACCGTGCCGGGGCTTGTGACCATTCTGGTCGGGTCGAATCCCGCTTCGATCAGTTACGTGACCCTGAAGGTGAAGACCGCGCTGTCGCTCGGCTTTCACGAGATTCAGGACAACCAGCCCGAAGACATCAGCGAAGAGGCGTTGCTCGCACTGATCGACAAATACAACCGCGATCCCTCCATTCACGGCATCCTCGTCCAGTTGCCCCTTCCCAAGCACATCGACGAGAACAAGGTCATCTACGCCATCGATCCCGACAAGGACGTGGACGGCTTCCATCCCGTGAACATAGGCCGCATGGTCATCGGCGGGGACGCCGTGCGCTTCCTGCCCTGTACGCCCGCGGGCATTCAGGAAATGCTGGTGCGCGCCGGAGTCGAGACCGCCGGAGCCGAGGTCGTGGTGGTGGGGCGTTCCAACATCGTGGGCAAGCCCATTTCCATCATGCTCGGGCAGAAGGGGCCCGGAGCCAACGCCACGGTCACGATGGTGCATACCCGCACCAAAGACTTGGCGGAACACTGCCGCCGCGCGGACATCCTGATCGTTGCGGCGGGTACGCCCGGACTCGTGAGGCCGGACTGGATCAAGCCCGGCGCCACGGTCATCGACGTGGGCGTCAATCGCGTGGGATTCAACGAGAAGACGGGCAAACCCATTCTCTCCGGCGACGTGGCCTTCGAGGAGGCCGGCAAGGTCGCCGGGAAGATCACGCCCGTGCCCGGCGGGGTCGGTCCCATGACCATCGCCATGCTCATGAAGAATACCGTCCGCTCCGCTTGGCACCATTTGGGGGAATGACGGGGCACGGGAGAGGGAGCTTTTTGAAAAAAATTCCCCCGAATCCCCGCCCGCAAAAACGTTGACAGATGGGAAGGCCGCGTACGGGAGTTCCGTTGCGCGGCCTTTCTTTCGGCGTGTGAAACGTCAAGAACGGTCTGCGTGTGAAAAGATTTTTTTCAGTCGTTCCCCGTCGAAAGGCTCACGGGCGCAGGAGTTTCTGGACAAGTTGCCTTTCGGTCACATGCAGCCGGGACAGGCCTTCGGCATCGAGTCCCGCGCCGAGGGCTGCGGCCTTGCGGAGCGCCTGCGTGACCTCGGGCGATTCGAAGTCGGAGGCCGTCGAGGCGTCGGAACCGAGGACGAGGCCGCAGCCGAAGCGTTCGGCCATACGGGCGACGTGTCCGTTGGCGAGGCAATGCCGGGGCGCGGCGCTCAGTTCGAGCAGTACGCCCCTTTCGGCGGCGAGTTCGGCGTCTTCCGGCGTAATCAGGCCGGGATGCGCGAGGATGTCCACGCCCGCGCGGACGGCGGCGAGGTTCGTGCCCGTTTCCACTACGTCGGTGAGGTGGCGGGGGACGCTTTCCCCGTGCCCGAGGACCAGCGCGGCCCCGAGTTCCCGCGCCTGTTCCACGGCATCGGGCAGCAGCGCGGGCGGAACGTGGACCAGTTCCACTCCGGCGAAGGCTTCGATGCCCGCATAGAGCGAGGCGGTTTTGACCAGCGGCGCGAGCGTGGGCAGCAGAATGGGCAAGGTCGAGACGTCCGTCCGGACGATCAGCCCGACCGCCCGGTAGCCCGCGCATTTCGCCAGCCGCATGGCCTCGGAAGGCAACAGCCCGTCGCGCCCGCCCGAGCAGCTTACATGGATATGAAAATCGAACATGGGATTTCCTTTTTGAGAGGGAGGAAGGCACGGGGGAGGGAGCTTTTTGAAAAAAGTTCCCTCCCCCGCCTCCCCACCCGCAAGAACTTTGACTGGTGGGGAGGCGGCTCGCAGGCAGTCCCTGCCGGGCGAGAGGTGGTGTTACGGCGAGGCCAAAGGACACTTTTCCGCCTTTGTGCGGCCGTTCCGGGAGACGTATGCCAAACGGGAACGCCTCCGCATCCCCGGATGCTTCATCGACCCATACGAAAATCTTTGAAGAGAAGGGGGTGGGGTTTGGGGAGGGGGGGGGGGAACTTTATCAGAAAGT
>CAUHBW010000206.1 GCA_959604115.1 uncultured Bilophila sp.
TGCTCCATGCCGAACTGCGTGGCGATGGCCTGCAACGCGGCCTCATGGTTGTTCACACGCTGGGCGAGGCCGGGAAGCCCGCCCACGGCGGTGGTGGCGTTGTTGAAGTCGTCGATCTGCCCCTTCACGGCGCTCATTTCCTGACGCAGGGACTGCACCTGCGCCCACGTGTCTGCCTGTGCGGGCTGCACGCCGGAGAGCTGGCTGCTCAGAAGGCGGATCTGCTGTTCCTGCTGATTCAGACGCATCTGCATGGCGTCGATCTGCCCGTTGGCGCAGCCTGTCAGAACAAGTCCCCCAAGAAGCAGGGGAAGGGAACGATACAGCTTTTTCATGGTGTTACCCTGATAGAGGATTTGAATGCGAACGATACGCCCTTTGAACTGAGAACTCAAGTCAGCGGGCTCGCCGCCATCCGAACAGCACGTAGGCCACCCCCCCGAGCACCGGAACGAACACGCAGGCCATCATCCACACGACCCGTTCGAGCGGGGTGTCGAAGACGTGGTTGAAGGCGTGCCAGATGCCCCAGAGATTCAGCAGCGCGGGCAGAAACAGCAGCGCGAGCTGCCACCATTCCAGAGAAAACAGACTCACGAAGCCCTCCCGGAACCTTTCAGCCACATGCTGAGGCAGACGAGCAGCGCGCCGCAACAGATGGCGATGTCGGCCACATTGAACGCGGGCCAGTGCCACTGGCCGACGTAGAAATCCAGAAAGTCCACGACGGCCCGGAACCGGATGCGGTCCACGAGGTTGCCGACGGCGCCGCCGAGCACCATGCCAAGGCCCCAGAACAGCGCCTTCTCGTCACGCCGCGCCGAACGGGCCAGCATGAAGATCACGCCCGCCGACACCAACGTGGCGGCGAAGAACAGCCAGAACTGCCATTCGATGTCCGAACGGTTCAGAAAGCCGAACGCCGCCCCGCGATTGCGGATGTTGACGAGATCAAAGAAGCCGGGGATGACCGTCACCGCCCCGTAATAGGGCAGTGACGCCATCACCCAGAGTTTGGTGAGCTGATCGAGCAGCAACACCGCCACGCCGCATCCGAGAACCGTTTTGTAGCGGGTGTCCTTGTCCGATCCGGCCACTACGCAAGTTCCTTCATAACGGCGGCGCAGCGGGGGCACAGCGTCGGATGTTCGGGATCGGAGCCGAGTTCGTCGCTGTAAATCCAGCAGCGTTCGCACTTTTCACCGGCGGCCTTGCCCACGCCCACGGCGAGCCTGGAGCCGTCCGCAAGCTCGGCCTGCGCCAGATCGGCGGGCGCGTCGGCCAGCGGAGCCAGATGGAGCTGCGACACGATGCACACGGCGCGCAGGTCCGTGCCGATGTTTTGCAGCACGTCCAGCAGTTCCGGCGAGGCGTACAGGGTCACGGCGGTATCCAGCGCGTGGCCCACGGTCCCGGCCTTGCGGAGCGGTTCGATGGCGCGGGTCACTTCGGTGCGCGCGGCGAGCACGGCTTCCCAACGCTTGCGGTCCGCGTCGTCCATCAGGAAACCGGACGCGTCCAGCACGGGGAAGGCGAACACGCTCTTGGCCTCGGGGCGCAGGCCCTCGGGGATGTGGCGGAACACCTCTTCGGCCGTGAAGCTCAGGACGGGGGCCATGTCCTGCGTGAGCATGAGCAGGATGTGGTACAGGGCGGTCTGCGCGGAACGGCGCTCGCGGCTCGCGGGCGCGGAGGAGTACAGGCGGTCCTTGAGGATGTCCAGATAAAAGGCGGACAGATCCGTGGAGCACAGGTTGTGCAGCGTGTGGAAGACCTTGTGGAATTCGTAATCCCGGTAGGCGTCCTGCACGCGCTGATGGACGCGCGCCGCCACGTCCAGCGCATAGCGATCCAGCGGGTCCATATCCTTTACGTCCACGAGGTCGGCGCGGCCCAGATCGTTCAGGTTGCCGAGCAGGTAGCGGCAGGTGTTGCGGATGCGGCGGTAGGCGTCCACAAGACGGCTGATGATCTCCTGCGAGATGCGCACGTCTTCGCGGTAGTCCACGGAAGCCGCCCACATGCGGATGATTTCCGCGCCGTGCTTGCCGATGATTTCTTCCAGATCGATGCCGTTGCCGAGCGACTTGGACATTTTGCGGCCTTCGCCGTCCACCACGTAGCCGTGCGTGAGCACCGCCTTGTAGGGCGGGACGCCGCGCGTGCCCACGGAGGCGAGCAGCGAGGAGTGGAACCAGCCGCGGTGTTGGTCGGAGCCTTCAAGGTACAGGTCGGCGGGGAATCCGAGTTCGGGACGCTTTTCCATGACCGCCGCGAAGCTGGTGCCGGAGTCGAACCACACGTCGAGGATGTCGGTTTCGCGCTTCCAGTGCCGGCCGCCGCACTTGGGGCATTTCAGCCCTTCGGGGACGATCTCCTTCATGTCGGCTTCGTACCAGTAGTCGCAGCCGGTGGGATGCTTGGCGAACCGGGCGGCGATGTCGCGCATCCAGTCCGGATCGTTCCACGCTTCGCCGCAGTCCTCGCAGAGCAGGGCCAGAATCGGCACGCCCCACAGACGCTGGCGCGAGATGCACCAGTCGGGACGCTGTTCGATCATGTTGTAGATGCGTTCCTCGCCCCAGCTCGGAATCCATTCCACGTCGTTGCGGATGGCCTTCAGCGCCTTCTTGCGCAGGTCATTGGCCTCCATGCTCACGAACCACTGGGTCGTGGCGCGGAAGATGACGGGCTTCTTGCAGCGCCAGCAGTGCGGATAGGAGTGGACGATGTCCGCCTGTCCCATCAGATTGCCGACTTCCCTGACCTTTTCGATGACGTTCGGGTTCGCCTGCTGCACCGGCAGCCCGGCGAAGAACTCCACGCTGTCAAGGTATTCGCCGCGATCGTTGAGCGGGGAATAGATGTCGATGCCGTACTGGAGGCAGACCTCATAGTCCTCGCGGCCATGTCCGGGAGCGGTGTGGACGCAGCCGGTACCGGCGTCCAGCGTCACGTGTCCGCCGAGGATCATCGTGGATTCGCGATCGTAGAAGGGATGGCGGGCCTTGAGCAGGTCCAGACGCTGCCCGAGGGCGGTGCCCACGGTCTTCACGGCGTCGAGGTTCCAGCCGCACGCCTTGGCCACGCTTTCGATGAGCTCGGTCGCCAGCACGTACTGGCTGCCTTCGTATTCGACCAGCGAATACTCGAATTCGGGATGCACGGCCACGGCCATGTTGCTCGGCAGGGTCCACGGAGTCGTGGTCCAGATGATCACGTAGGCGCGGGACGGGTCGGCGGCGGGGAAGACGTCCTTGATCTTCTCGTCGGTCAGCGGGAAACGCACGTAAATGGACGGCGACTTGTGATCGGCGTATTCCACCTCGGCTTCCGCGAGGGCCGTCTGGCAGGAGCAGCACCAGTAGATGGGCTTCTTGCTGCGGACCACGTTGCCCTTTTCCACGAAATTCGCCAGCTCGGTGGCGGTGGCGGACTCGTATTCGGGAATCATGGTCTTGTAGGGATGGTCCCAGTCGCCGAGCACGCCGAGGCGCTTGAATTCCTTGCGCTGGATGTCCACGAACTTGTCGGCGTACTGGCGGCAGCGGCGGCGCACCGCGTAGGGCGGCAGTTCCTTTTTCTTTTCGCCGAGTTCGTGTTCCACCTTGAGTTCGATGGGCAGGCCGTGGCAGTCCCAGCCGGGCACGTACACGGACTGTTCGCCCTGCATGTTGCGGGACTTGATGATGATATCCTTGAGAACCTTGTTCAGGGCATGGCCGAGATGCAGATGGCCGTTGGCGTAGGGCGGACCGTCGTGCAGACGGAAGCTGCCCCGGCTCCCCGAAGCTTCCAGCATTGTGCCGTAAATATTGTTCTCTTCCCACCAGCGCAGCATTTCCGGCTCACGCTGAGTGAGGTTCGCTTTCATGGGAAAGGACGTATTGGGAAGATTCAGGGTTTTCTTGTAATCGCTCATGAACAGGCTCCTTATATATCCACACCAGAGTGTAATCGAAAAATTCTGCTTCAAGGCCGCGCGCTTGTCAAGGAAGAACGCGGAAGAAACGGCCGTTCCGCGCACCTATTGCCTCACCTCGCGGGGGGTGATAGAGGTGGGACGCACGGCCTTCGGCATCCTTCCCGAGCGCGGCCCCCGCGTCCCGGAAAGATGATATCGGCGTCAACCGCCGCCGGGCCAGCCGCCCTGCGCGGCGAACCTGACGGCATCAAGCCCGAAGAGCAGGCGCACGGTACGATCGCAACCTGAATCGCCGTTTCCCGTTCCCACGTTCACCCGCTGCCGTACCCGCCTCACGTCTCTTCCCTCGCTCGAAACGGCTTTCCGCCCGCGCCGCCAACCCTCTTGCCGGGAGACCCCCCATGCCCTTCCCGCGTCTCTGTCTGCTCCTCTTCGCGTCCCTGCTGATGCTCGGCGGCTGTTCCCCGCGCTACACCATGAGACTCTACTCCCAGACCGACGGACACGTGTACCCCCATGCCGGGCACACCTATGCCGTCAACCTGACGGAACGCCAGTCATGGGACCCGCTGTACCGGCAACTCAAAAAAGACATGGAGCGCATCCTCCCCGAGGCGGGACTCAAGATGACCTCGAACCGCAGGCGCGCCAACGTTCTCCTTTATGTGCACTATGAAGACGAAAAGACCACCCGCCTCAGGACCGTATCCGAGCCAGTATACGGCAGAACGGGAAGCGTCAAGGAAACCCGCGGCACCTACGACAAGGCGACGGGAAAATACAGCCGGACCACCGTCACGACGCCGACCTACGGCATAACGAGATACAAGGACACGGTGAGGGAGGAAGATGACTATTCCTATATGATAGATATCTATGCCTCCGACGCCCGGACGGGGAAAAAGCTCTGGGAGACCTTCATCAGTTGCACCATTCCTTTCCCGGACTCGGACATGCCGGGCCACCTGCTCCAGGGTGCCAAGGAGTATTTCGGCTCCGACACGGAAAAGTTCATCAAGCTGTACGTCACGATCAATCAGGACGGCACGTATGACGTGGAGCGAGTGGACGACTGACGCGCCCTCCCCGGAAACGGACATGCCGCGAACACGCGAAGTCCCCGCAGGAAACCGTTCCCTGCGGGGACTTCTTGTGTATGGAGGAGTGGGCATTGCCGGGCAATCGAAACCGGCTGCCGGGGCACGGAACGCCGCCCTTCCCGTCCGGGAAAAGCGGAACTTCCGGCGGCACCCGTCTTTCGGGCTCCCCGTCCCTGTCCCCCCACGGGGAGGCCGATACGGAGATTCCGGGAACGCGGAAGACGGCTCGGACCGCCCGTCCGCTTTGGGGGAGAGGCCTTCCCCTCTCCCCCGTCAAAGGCTTACAGCCACTGGACCGCGTCGCCGCTCCCGACGCCGAAGCGGAGGTTGTCGTCAACGGCGTCGATGACGACGTGCTGGTCGTCGCGGACCTGCCCGCCGATGATGTACTTGGCGAGCGGGGTTTCCACGTGTGACTGGAGGTACCGCTTGAGCGGACGGGCGCCGTAGTGCGGATCGTACGCGGCGTCCGCGATGAACTCGTGCGCGGCCTCGGTGAGCTCAAGCGTGATCTTCCGTTCCTCAAGCCGCGACTGGAGCCGGTGGAGCTGGAGATCGATGATTCTGCCGATCTGCTCGGGGAGGAGCGGCTTGAACAGCACCGTCTCGTCCACGCGGTTCAGGAACTCGGGCTTGAAGTGCTGGCGCAGTTCGCCCATGACTTCCGTGTACACGTCGGAGGCGAAGGTGCCGTCCGGGTTGATGCCGTCCAGCATCTTGTAGGACCCGATGTTCGACGTCATGATCACGATGGTGTTGCGGAAGTCCACCGTGCGTCCCTGACTGTCCGTGAGCCGCCCGTCGTCGAGCAGTTGGAGGAGCGTATTGAACACGTCCGGGTGCGCCTTCTCGATCTCGTCGAACAGGATCACGCTGTAGGGCTTCCGGCGCACGGCTTCGGTAAGCTGCCCGCCTTCGTCATACCCCACGTATCCGGGAGGCGCGCCGATGAGCCGCGCCACGGAGTGCTTTTCCATGTACTCGCTCATGTCCAGACGCACGATGTTCTCTTCGCTGTCGAAGAGAGCTTCGGCCAGCGCCTTGCAGAGTTCCGTCTTGCCCACGCCCGTGGGGCCGAGGAAGATGAACGAGCCCTGCGGACGCGAGGGGTCGGACAACCCGGCGCGGGTACGCAATACGGCGTCGGCCACGGCCTGTACGGCCTCGTCCTGCCCGATCACGCGCTCGTGCAGCTTGTCGGGCAGGTGGATCAGCTTGTCGCGCTCGGACTGGAGCAGCCGCGTCACCGGGATGCCGGTCCAGCGGGCCACGATGTCCGCCACGTCGTCGGGGCGCACTTCCTGCTTGAGCAGGCGGGGCGCTTCCTGACCGTTCTCCATGTCGTGCAGCTTCTTTTCCAGCTCGGGCAGCTTCGCGTACTTCAGTTCGGACGCCGCCTGCAGGTCGCCGCGACGGGTCGCGTCCTCGACGGCGAGGCGCGTCTTCTCGATTTCGCCCTTGAGATCGCGGACGACGTTGATCACGCCCTTCTCGCTTTCCCACTGGGTCTTCAGCTCGGCCTGCGTCATCTGGAGGTTGCGGAGTTCGTTCTCCAGCTTTTCCAGACGTTCGCGGGAAGCGTCGTCGGTTTCCTTGCGCAGGGCCTCGCGTTCGATTTCGAGCTGCATGACCTTACGGTTGGCCTCGTCCAGTTCGGTGGGCAGCGAGTCGATCTCGGTGCGGATCATGGCCGCCGCCTCGTCGATCAGGTCGATGGCCTTGTCGGGCAGCTGACGGTCGGTGATGTACCGGTTGGACAGCACCACGGCCTCCACGATGGACGAGTCGCTGATACGCACGCCGTGGTGGACTTCAAAGCGTTCCTTCAGACCGCGCAGGATGGAAATCGTGTCCTCGACGGTCGGCTCCTCGACCAGCACGGTCTGGAACCGGCGTTCCAGCGCGGGGTCCTTTTCGATGTACTTGCGGTACTCGTCAAGCGTGGTCGCGCCGATGCAGTGCAGCTCGCCCCGGGCCAGCAT
>CAUHBW010000207.1 GCA_959604115.1 uncultured Bilophila sp.
GGCGGCGCGCGGCCCCGGGGGGGGGCGGGGCGGGGGGCGGCGGCCCCCCCCCGGGGGGGGGCCCCCCCCCCCCCCCCCCGCCGGAGGCATTCTCCTTCCCGTTCCTCGCCGCGTTTGCCCGCGAGTCTTGACACAGATCGATCAACCGTGTAAGGAGTCCCGTTCACGAGGTTATCATGGCTGAACTACGGATTGCACTGAACAACATCGCCCCCGAAGGGAAGACGTTCGTCGTGGACGACCCCGCCGTCTGGTCGGGCCCCATGAAGGAATGCGGCATGGACTGCCGCGTCGTCAGCCCGCTTGTGGGCACGGTCACCCTCTTTCCTCAGGCGGACGGCTGCCTTGTGCGCGGAAACCTGAAGGGCGAAGTCGTCGTTCCCTGCAACCGCTGCGCCGAAGACGCCCACCTGATCATCGACAGCAGTTTCGACAGCTTCGAGCCGTTCCCCAACGCCGATGACGACGGGCCGGAACCGAAGGACGACAAGGAAAAGGCGTTCGACAACGAAGCCGACGAACTCATCGTCAAACTGGTGGACGGCGCGCCGGAGATCAATCTGGAGGGCCTGCTCTGGGAAGAGTTCGTGCTCGCCCTGCCCGTGCGTCCTCTGTGCAAGCCTGATTGCAAGGGGTTATGCCCCGACTGCGGAAAGAACCTCAACGAAGGTTCCTGTTCCTGCGTGCGGGACGAAGGCGATCCCCGCCTTGCGGCCCTCCGGGGTCTGAAAGTGAAAAGAAACTAGATTTTGCCGCCGGTCCTTGTGTCTCTCCGCGTATTGGGCTATTCCATGCGGAGCCGGATCGATCGGCGACAGAGCCAAAACCTCGGCACCATGCCGAATCCTAAGGAGTGCCGTCATGGCCGTACAGCAAAATAAGAAGTCTCATTCCAAGAAGGGCATGCGCCGGTCCCACGATCGCGTGGCCACCCCCACCGTCGTGTACTGCACCTGCGGAGCCCCCACGGTTCCCCATGCAGCCTGCCCCAACTGCGGCACCTACCGCGGTCGTCAGGTCGTCGAACAGAAGACCGCCGATGAGCAGCAATAAGACCGTTATCGCCGTCGACGCCATGGGAGGCGATCTCGGTCCCTCCGTGGTCGTCCCCGGAGCGATCGAGGCCGCCCGCCAGACCGGAGCCAAGATTCTCCTTGTCGGGAACGAGGCCATTCTCGACGGCGAACTCAGCCGACTCGCCCCCACCGGGGTCGAGCTGGAAATCGTCCATGCCCCGGAAGTCGCGGGCATGGACGAAAAGCCTTCGGACATCCTGCGCCGGAAAAAGAACGCCTCCATTCAGGTGGCCTGCCGTCTCGTTCGCGACGGCGCGGCTCAGGGCGTCGTCAGCGCCGGTCACTCCGGGGCTTCCGTCGCGTGCGGCATGTTCATCATGGGCCGCATCCCCGGCGTGGAACGTCCCGCGCTCGCCTCGCTCCTCCCCACGGAAAAGGAACCCGTCGTCCTGCTGGACGTGGGCGCCACCGTAGACTGCAAGCCCTACAACATCTTTCAGTTCGGCCTGATGGGCAACGCCTTCGCCAGGGACATCCTCAATAAGGACACCCCGCGCGTCGGCCTCCTCAGCATCGGCGAAGAGGAAGGCAAGGGCAACAATCAGGTGAAGGAGGCCTACGAGCTGTTCAAGCTCGCGCAGAACCTCAACTTCACCGGCAACATCGAGGGGCGCGATCTTTTCACCGGCGACGTGGACGTGGCCGTCTGCGATGGTTTCGTCGGCAACGTGGCCCTGAAGCTCAGCGAAGGACTCGGCATGTCGCTGAGCCGCGTGCTCAAACGCGAGCTGCTCAGCTCCGGCATCCTTCCCAAGCTGGGGAGCCTGCTGGCGAAATCCGCGTTCAAGCGGTTTGCCAAGGTCGTCGATTACGCCGAATACGGCGGCGCGCCGCTGCTCGGCCTTCAGAATATTTCCATCGTCTGCCACGGCCGCTCCAATTCCAAGGCCATCTGCAGCGCGACCCGCATGGCCACCCTGTTCGTCGAGAAAGAGACGAACCAGCGTCTGATGGAAGCCATCTGCGCCAACGAGGAACTCACCCGCTACGGACGTTCCTGCTAGCGCCTCCGCCAACCGCCACGGACACCGCATGACAGCAATCCACATTCAAGGGCTGGGAACCTACGTTCCGGCCAAGCGGATCACCAACGACGATTTGGCGTCGCGGGTGGACACCAGCGACGAATGGATCGTCAGCAGGACGGGCATCAAGGCCCGGCACATGCTGGAAGACGACGAAAACGGGTCCGACGCGGGCACGAAAGCGGCCCTCCGCGCCCTCGAAGACGCGGGGCTCGCTCCAGCGGACATCACCCATGTCCTCACGGCGACCTGCACCCCCGACTATCTGTGCCCGAGCACGGCCTGCATCCTCAGCGGCAAGCTGGGAACGCACGGCGCCATGGCCTTCGATCTCAACGCGGCCTGCACGGGCTTCGTGTACGGGCTGGACGTGGCGCGCGGCCTCCTCGCCGGCAATCCCGACGCCAAAATCCTGCTCGTCGGTTCGGAAGCCTTCACCCGCCGCATGAACTGGAACGACCGCACCACCTGCATCCTGTTCGGGGACGGAGCCGCCGCCGTGGTCATGACCAACGGCGACGCCGGAACGCCCCGCGCCTGCCTCCCCTCCGCCGCAAGGCTCAGGGACGTGCAATGCGGCGCGGACGGGCGGCAGTACCGCCTGCTCACCGTCGGCGGGGGCACCGCCCGCGATTACCGCCCCGGCGATCCGGTTCAGGACGATTTCTATCTCCAGATGCAGGGCCGGGAAGTCTTCAAGCTCGCCGTCCGCAGCCTCTCGTCCGTCTGCGCCGAACTGCTGGAACGCAACGGCCTGTCGCTCGACGACGTGGATCTGTTCATTCCCCATCAGGCCAATCTCCGCATCATCGAAGCCGTGGGCGACCGCCTCAAGCTCGGCGCGGACAAGGTGTTCGTCAACCTCGACGAGTACGGCAACACCTCCGCCGCCTCCATCCCGCTCGGCATCGGCGACGCCTGCCGGCAGGGCCGCATCAGGGCCGGTTCGCGCGTCCTCATCAGCGCCTTCGGCGGAGGCTTCACATGGGGAGCCGCGCTGCTGGAGTTCTAGGCGTTCCACCGCCGCCGGACCGCTCCGGCGTGTTGAATTCCGTTTTCTTTTGAGCTACAAACAGCTGACCACAGCATCAAGGCAGGACTCATGAGCGAACAACTTTCCACCGCCCTCGTGACCGGCGGCTCCAGAGGGATCGGCAAGGCCATCGCGGAAACGCTGGCGAAGGCCGGGTATCAGGTCTACCTCACCTATGTGAGCAAGGCCGACGAGGCCGAAGCCGTGGCCAAGAGCATCGAAGCGGCGGGCGGAAAGGCCCGCGCGTTCCGTCTCGACGTTTCCGACGCCGAAGCGGTCGCCGCCTTCTTCAAGGAGCATATCAAGGATCAGGTCGATCTCGGGGTGCTGGTCAACAACGCGGGCATCACCAAGGACGGCCTGATTTTGCGTATGAAGGACGAAGACTTCGACCGCGTGATCCAGACCAACCTGCGCGGCGCGTTCGTCTGCGTCCGCGAGGCCGCCAAGATCATGAGCCGCCAGCGCCACGGACGGATCGTCAACATCAGCTCCGTCGTCGGCCAGATGGGCAACGCCGGGCAGATCAACTACGCCTCCGCCAAAGCCGGCCTCATCGGCCTGACCAAATCGGCGGCCAAGGAACTCGCCGGACGCAACGTCACCGTGAACGCCGTGGCCCCCGGTTTCGTCGAAACCGACATGACCGCCGCGCTCCCTGAAGACGTCCGTGCCGCCTACGTCGAGGCCATTCCCCTGAAGCGTCTCGGCACGCCTCAGGACATCGCCGACGCCGTGGCCTTTCTGGCTTCGCCGGGAGCCGGATACATTACAGGACAGGTTATCGCCGTCAACGGCGGCATGTACTGTTAAGGCGCCGTGCCGCGCGTGCGGCTCCGGCGGACTCCGCTTTCGCGGAAACGTTACAGGAAACAGGGCGCGCCCTGTCATGCACACACAAGAAAACCCCGGGAGGATTCCCCATGTCCGTTGAAGAACAGGTCAAAAAGATCATTATGGAACAGCTTGGCGTGACCGCCGAAGAAGTGAAGCCCGAAGCCTCTTTCGTTGAGGATCTGGGCGCCGACTCCCTCGACCTCACCGAGCTCATCATGGCCATGGAAGAAGCCTTCGACGTCGAAATCGCCGACGACGACGCCCAGAAGATCCTGAAGGTCAAGGACGCCATCTCCTACGTGCAGAACCACACGAACTAAGTCTCGTTCTGTTCCAATCACGGGAAACGTGAGCGGAGCATCGGCTCCCGTTCCGTTTGCACCAGTGTATCCTATCGGGCGTCTTGTGACTGGATCATAAGGCGCTCGTACACTTTTTTCGCCATGAGGGAAATATGAGCCGCAAACGCGTTGTTGTAACCGGTCTCTCCGCGCTGACTCCGCTGGGTGGCAACCTTGCTGAAAGCTGGGAGAATCTTCTGGCCGGCAAATCGGGCATCGGGCCCATCACCCTGTTTGACGCCGCCGGCTTTGATTCCCGCA
Source organism: uncultured Bilophila sp. (assembly GCA_959604115.1). GTDB lineage: Bacteria > Desulfobacterota > Desulfovibrionia > Desulfovibrionales > Desulfovibrionaceae > Bilophila. Next base: position 4,574 of record CAUHBW010000207.1, read on the forward strand.
TCGCCGGCGAAGTCAAGGGCTTCGATCCCGAAGCCTACGGCGTTCCCGCCAAGCAGGCCCGCCGCATGGACCGCTTCGTCCAGTTCTCCGTCGCCGCCGGCAACATGCTGAAGGAACACTCCGGCCTCGTCATCAACGACGACAACGCCGGACGGGTCAGCGTCATCCTCGGCGTGGGCCTCGGCGGTCTGCACACCATCGAAGTCTTCCACTCCCGCCTCGTGGACGCCGGCCCGAACAAGGTCTCTCCATTCATGATCCCCATGCTGATCTCCAACATGGCCCCCGGTCAGGTCGCCATCGCCACGGGCGCGAAGGGCGCGAACATGGTGCTGACCAGCGCGTGCGCCTCGGGCACCCACGCCGTGGGCATGGGCTTCACCGAGATCGTCATGGGCCGCTGCGACGCCTGCATCACCGGCGGCGTGGAAGCGACCGTGACCCCGATGGGCATTTCCGGCTTCACCGCGCTCAAGGCGCTTTCCACCTCCCACAACGACGATCCCGAAAAGGCGTCCCGCCCCTTCGACAAGGACCGCGACGGCTTCGTCATGGGCGAAGGCGCGGGCTTCCTCATGCTGGAAAGCCTCGAACACGCGCAGGCTCGCGGCGCGACCATCTACGCCGAAGTGGCGGGCGTGGGCGCGTCCGACGACGCCTTCCACATGACCGCGCCCCGCGACGACGCCGAAGGCATGATCGCCTCCATGCGCCGCGCCCTCGACGACGCGGGCGTCAGCCCCGACGTGGTGGACCACATCAACGCGCACGGCACGTCCACCCATCTGAACGACCTTTGCGAAACCAACGCCATCAAGCAGGTGTTCGGCAAGCGCGCCTATGACATCGCCATCGTGTCCACCAAGTCCCAGACCGGGCATCTGCTCGGCGCGGCGGGCGGCGTGGAGGCGGTGTTCTCCGTGCTCGCGCTGCACACCGGTTACGTTCCCGGCACGATCAACTACACGACGCCCGATCCGGAATGCGACCTCAACTACATGACCGAAGGCGTCAAGAAGCTCGATCCGCAGTACGCGCTTTCCAACTCCTTCGGGTTCGGCGGCACGAACGGCAGCATCCTGTTCAAGAAGTTCACGGCCTAACCGCCGTCGGGACCAACCATAACCACCGGAGCGTCCAATGGACCACATTCTCCTCGAAGACCCCGAACTGGCGCGCGCGTTCCTGCTGGAAAGCGACCGCCAGATGAGCAAACTCGAACTCATCGCCTCCGAAAACTTCGTCTCCTCCGCCGTCCGGGAAGCGCAGGGGAGCGTCTTTACGCACAAGTACGCCGAAGGCTATCCGGGCAAGCGCTACTACGGCGGCTGCGAATTCGTGGACATCGCCGAGAACCTCGCCATCGATCGCGCCAAGCAGCTTTTCGGCTGCTCCTACGCCAACGTGCAGCCCCATTCCGGCAGTCAGGCCAACATGGCCTCCTACTTCGCGCTGGCGAAGCCCGGCGACACCATCCTCGGCATGAACCTGTCGCACGGCGGACACCTGACCCACGGCAGCCCGGTGAACTTCTCCGGTCGCCTGTTCAACGTGGTTTCCTACGGCGTGGACAAGGACACCTGCCTCATCGACTATGAGGAAGTGCGCCGTCTGGCCCACGAGCATCGTCCCGCCGTCATCGTGGCGGGCGCGAGCGCCTATCCCCGCACTCTCGACTTCGCAAGGTTCCGCGCCATCGCGGACGAAGTGGACGCCAAGCTGTTCGTGGACATGGCCCACATCGCCGGTCTCGTGGCCGCGGGGCTGCATCCCACGCCCATCGGGCACGCCCACGTCACCACGACCACGACCCACAAGACCCTGCGCGGGCCTCGCGGCGGCATGATCCTCTCCGACGAAACCTTCGGCAAGACGCTGAACAGCCAGATTTTCCCCGGCATTCAGGGCGGTCCGCTCATGCACATCGTCGCCGCCAAGGCCGTGGCCTTCAGCGAAGCCCTGCGCCCCAAGTTCAAGGACTATCAGGCGCAGGTGCTCAAGAACGCCGTCACGCTCGCTGAAGAACTCAAGAGCGCCAAGTTCGATCTCGTCTCCGGCGGCACGGACAACCATCTGCTGCTCGTGGACCTGACCAGCAAGGACATCACCGGAAAGGACGCCGAACACGCGCTCGACGCCGCCGGCATCACCGTGAACAAGAACACCGTTCCCTTCGAAACCCGCTCGCCCTTCGTAACCTCCGGCGTCCGCATCGGCACGCCCGCGCTCACGACCCGCGGTTTCCGGGAACAGGACATGGTCAAGGTCGCCGGCTGGATCGACGCCGCCGTCTCCAGCGCCGGAAACGAAACCCGTCTCGCCGAAATCAGCAAGGAAGTCGCTGCGTTCGCGCGTCAGTTCCCGCTGTTCGCCTGGTAGCAAACGAACCGGGGTTCCAGCCCCG
>CAUHBW010000208.1 GCA_959604115.1 uncultured Bilophila sp.
CCTGAAGGCCGCCGCCACCAGCGCGACGGTGCTGATACAGGGCGAGTCCGGCACGGGCAAGGAACTGGTGGCGCAGGCCATCCACACCAACAGCGTCCGCAGCGAGGGGCCGTTCGTGGCGATCAACTGCGGGGCCATCCCCGAATCGCTCATGGAAAGCGAACTGTTCGGCTACGAGCCGGGCGCGTTTTCCGGCGCGAACGCCGCCGGACGGGTGGGGCTGCTGGAACAGGCCCACGGGGGAACCTTCTTTCTCGACGAAGTGTCCGAAATGCCCGCGCCGCTCCAGATCAAGCTTCTGCGGGTATTGCAGGAGCGCGTGGTGCGCCGCGTCGGCGGAAAGGCCGATCACGCCGTGGACATCCGCGTCATCGCCGCCAGCAACCGGAACCTCCGCGAACTCGTGGCGCAGGGCCGCTTCAGGGAGGATCTCTTCTTCCGGCTGGACGTGATCCCGCTGGCCGTGCCGCCGCTGCGGGAGCGGGGGGGCGACGTGCGGCTGCTTGTGGCCCATTTCCTTCAGGCGTTCAGTCGGGAGCGGGGCCGCACCTACCGGGTCGCCACGGATCTGATGCACGCCTTCGAGGCCTACCCGTGGCCCGGCAACGTCCGCGAACTCAAGAATTTCGTCGAGTACGGGGTGGGTTTCTGCGAAAACGACGTCCTGACGCTGGATATGATGGCCTCCCGCTTCAAGGCCGCCTCCGAACAGCCCCGCCCGGAAAAGCGCGTGCAGCCGCCGCGTCCCGCCGCCGCCGAACGGGAGCGCATCCTCCGCCTCCTCGAACTGCACGGACGGCACACGGAAGGAAAGAAGCGCGCCGCCGCCGACCTCGGCGTCAGCCTCGCCACCCTCTACCGCCGCATGAGCCAGCTCGGCATCGCCTCCCGCAAGGAGCCGTGGAGCCGCTAGGCCGCGCCGCCGGAAACGCCTCCCCTTGCCCCGGACAGGTTGCCGTTCGGGGCTTTTCATATGGAGGACGCGGAAAAGCGGGTGGGAGGCGGTTCGCTCCGGGGCATGGAGAAGGCTCCGTCCCCGCCGGGTGAGGATGTTCCCCGGAAGGAAAAGGCGCGCCGTGCGGCGTGGACCGGCATTTCCCCGGAGGCGGGGAAAACGGCTCCTCCGATCTCCGCCGAGGGCCGACGGACGCCCCGGATGTCTTTTCGGACGCGATCCGGGGAAGCGGGGGAAGCGCCGGAAAACGCGGTTGGAACGCGGCCCACGGCGTTCCCCGGCGCGGGCGGGAAAACGCCGCGGATCGGGGGAATCCGCGGCGCGTGGAAAGAGAGGGTCAGGCGCGTTCTTCGGCGGCCCGGTTCTGGCGGGTCATCAGGCCGATCATGACGGAATCCGCCGCGCTGAAAATCTTCTCGTTGAATTCGCGCAGGGTGCGTCCGAGTTCGTGGATGTCCGGGCTGATGATGCCCTGCGTGCTGCGGATGCCCCGGTTTTCGAGCGCGAGCATGGCGGCGACCCACGCTTCGCTGGCCGCGCTGCTGACCTTGAGGCCGCAGGATTCCTTCGCGCCGTCGCAGATCATGCCGAGCAGGGTGCCCACGAGGGTGATTGCCGCGAGTTCGGCCTGACGGGACGTGCCGCCGTGCAGCCGGACGATGCCCGCCGCCGCTCCGGCTCCCGCCGCCACCGCGCAGCCGCAGGTGGGGGTGAGCCGCCCGGTGTACGCCTTGATGTAGCCGCACACCAGATGGCTGAGGGCCAGCGCCTCCGCGAGCGCGCGATCATCCGAGCCGAGGGCGCGCGCCGTCATGGCCACCGGAATGACCGCCACGATGCCGTGGTTGCCGGACCCCGCGCTGCTCATGACCGCCACGTCGCCGCCGCTCATGCGCAGGTCGGAGGCCGCGCCCGCCACTTCCTTGATCTTGTCCTGCAACGATCCGCCTTCATTGTACTTCGCGAGCGCGCTGATGCCGATGCCGTTTTCCGTCGATCCGGGATGGTCGAGGATCGCCATGTTCATCCGCGCACCTTCGAGCATTTGCTCCGCGATGGCGTCGTCGATGCCGACGGCGAGGTTCCACAGCCGGGGGAAGTCCATCGCCATAAGCTCTTCGGTCCAGTCCGCGCCGCCGGTCCCCTGCGCCGGGGGCTGATCGACGAGGATTTCGCCGTCCGCCTCCAGCCGGGCCACATGGTCGTGCTTGCCCGCCACCGTGCAGGAGGCGGTGTGCGCGCCGCCGGTCAGTGTGACCCGCGCCCACATGGACGGCATGCCCTGCACCACTTCCTCCGTGATTTTCCCGGCGTCGATGAAGGCCCGTCCCCGCTCCACGACGTCCGGCGAAAGGCCGTCGAGCGCCATGAGGCCCTTGTCGGGATCGCCGCCGAGCGCGCCGAGCACGCAGGCCAGCGTCAGGCCGCGCAGGCCGTTGGTGCCGGGAATGCCGACCGAACGCCCGTTCTTGTAGATGGCGACGGACATTTCCAGACGGATGCCGGTCACGGGCTCGGGCAACCGGCGCGCCGCCGTCGCCGCCGCATAGGCCACGGCCCCCGGTTCGGTGCAGCCCAGCGTGGGCTTGACTTCGCTTCTGAAAAAGACGTGCAGATCCATAATGCCTCCGACTCGCCGCAGGGCGAGAAAAATGTGCGTTTTTCCTTCCCTGTTACAAGAAGCGTTCCAGAACGGAACTCTTCTCAACACACTATGATTGCATCGCTTTTGCGTTCACACGAAACGGGCCGCCTTCTTTTTCTCATATTTTTCGCATATGAGTGCGAAAACGACGCCTTTTCTGATAAAAACCAAGAAAAATCATGTATTGCAACGCGAGGATAGCCTACAGGAAAAGGAAGGCGGACGGGTGTCCCGTTCCCGGCGCGCCGGACGAAGGCCGGGGCCTCTCCCGTGGGCCCTCCGTGAACCGGATGGGGGAGCGCGCATGGCCTTCGCGCAAACGGCTTGTCCGCACTCGTGCCGCGCGGCGGGTGCGGAGAAATCCGGCGGGGCGTCACCGGCCAAGTCGTGTCCGTGCCCGAGCCGGGAAAGGAAGCCTCTTTTGAGGCAGTGACTCCGGCTCCGGAAAAAGGCGGCGCGGAGGGCTTGACAGAATGCAGTCTAATGATAAAGATTTTCATATTCAAATTGAAACACGTCATCAACAACGCAACGGTGCAACACGCATAAAGGAGTTTCCCATGTCCATGATCAATAAGCAAGTCGGCGAGTTCAGCGTACAGGCATTTCAGGACGACGCCTTCAAGACCGTCACAAGGGCCGATATTCTCGGGCACTGGTCCGTGTTCTTCTTCTACCCTGCGGACTTCACCTTCGTGTGCCCCACGGAGCTGGAGGATCTCGCGGGCAAGTACGAGGAATTCAAGGGCATCGGATGCGAAATCTACTCCGTCTCGTGCGACAGCCATTTCGTGCACAAGGCGTGGCACGACGCGTCCAAGACCATCCGGAAGATCAAATACCCCATGCTGGCCGACCCCACCGGCGCGCTGGCCCGCGACTTCGACGTGATGATCGAATCCGAGGGCATGGCGGAGCGGGGCAGCTTCATCGTCAATCCCGAAGGCAGGATCGTGGCCTATGAGGTTCTCGCCGGGAACGTGGGCCGCAACGCGGACGAACTGTTCCGCCGGGTACAGGCGTCCCAGTTCGTGGCCGAACACGGCGATCAGGTGTGCCCCGCCAAGTGGAAGCCCGGCGAGGAAACCCTGAAGCCCAGCCTCGACCTCGTGGGCCTGCTGTAATGTGGGACGATCTCTACGATGCCGTCATCGTGGGCGGCGGGCCCGCCGGGTTGTCCGCCGCCCTCTATCTGGCCCGCGCCCGCTACCGGGTGCTCGTCGTGGAACGGGAAACCTTCGGCGGGCAGATCACCATCACGGCGGAAGTGGTGAACTACCCCGGCGTGGAACGGGCCGGAGGCCGGGAACTCACCGACACCATGCGGCGGCAGGCACAGCGTTTCGGCGCGGAATTCCTGTCCGCCGAGGTGGAGGGGCTGGACGTCGAGGGCGACGTCAAGATCGTGCGCACCAGCCGGGGCGCGCTGCGGTGCTTCGCCGTGGTGGTCGCGACCGGCGCGCACCCGCGTCAGGTCGGCTTTCGGGGCGAAACCGAATTCCGGGGCCGGGGCGTGGCCTACTGCGCCACATGCGACGGCGAGTTCTTCGCCGGACGGGACATATTCGTGGTGGGCGGCGGGTTCGCCGCCGCCGAGGAAGCCATGTTCCTGACCCGCTACGCGCGGTCGGTGACCATGCTCGTGCGCCGGGACGCCTTCTCGTGCGCCCGGAGCATCGCCGAACAGGTGCTCGCCCACGAGGGCATCCGCGTGCGCTTCCATACCGTACTGGAGGAAGTGGGCGGAGACTCCGCCCTGCGCCGCGCCGTGTTCCGCGATACGCTCACCGGCGAGACGGAAGAGTACGCGCCGCCCGACGGCGAGAGCTTCGGCGTGTTCGTGTTCGCCGGGTACGAACCGGCTTCCGCGCTGCTCAAGGGCATCGCGGAGCTGGACCCGCAAGGCTATGTGATTACGGACGGGGAGCGGCGGACCGCCACGGAGGGCGTCTACGCCGCCGGGGACGTGTGCGCCAAGACGCTGCGGCAGGTGGTCACCGCCGTGGCGGACGGGGCCGTCGCCGCGACCTCCATTGAAAAATACGCGCTGGACATGCAGCGCAGGACGGGCCTGTACCCGGAACAGCCCTCCGGTCCGGCGAACGCCGAAACGCCGGAGGAAACGGCGGCCGGGGACGGCGACGGCTTTCTGACGGCGGAGAACCGGAGCCAGCTCGGCGCGGTCTTCGCCCGGATGGAGCATCCGCTGATCCTGCGGGCCGCGCTGGACGACCGCCCCGTATCGGCGGAACTGCGCCGGGTGCTGGAGGAACTGGAAGAGCTCACGGACAAGCTGTCCGTGGAATACCTGCCTCCGGCGGACGATCCCGAACGCCCCTGCGTCCGCATCTGCCGTCAGGACGGCGAGGACACGGGCATCGCCTTCCACGGCGTGCCGGGCGGGCACGAGCTGAGTTCGTTCGTCATCGCGCTGTACAACGCGGCGGGGCCGGGCCAGTCGCTGGAGCCCGCCCTCGTCGAGGCCATCGCCCGGATCGACCGGCCGGTCAACCTCAAGGTGCTGGTGTCGCTCTCCTGCACCATGTGCCCCGAGCTGGTCATGGCCGCGCAGCGCATCGCCGCCGCCAGCGTATGGGTGACCGCCGAAGCCTACGATCTGAACCACTTCCCCGCGCTGCGGGAACGGTACAGCGTCATGAGCGTCCCCTGTCTCGTCATCAACGACGAGAAGGTGTCGTTCGGCAAGAAGAACGTCGGCCAGCTTCTCGAACTGCTGGCCGAAAGCCTCGGCTGACGGTCCACTCCTCCGTCCCGGACAGGGGCCGGAGCGTTCTCCGTCACGGGGGAACGGAGCCGGTTCGCTGCTGCGGGGAGGAAGGCAAGAGGCCTCGCGGACTCCCGGCGGTCAGTTCGTCCTTTTCGATGCGGGCGGGCGGATGCCCGTGCGTGCGCCGCCTCTCGCGCACGAGTGGGGACGTCCGCCGTCCGCGCGGAGGGCCTCGCCTGAATGGCGTCTTCCTTCGACGCGTCTTCCGGGGCCGCCTGCGGGCGCAAGCCAGTCCGGCATGCGGACGCAAAAAAAGCGGAGCCGGGCTCCGCTTTCTTGTCCGCGAGGGGACGGGATTACTTTTGCGCGGGTTCGAGGGCTTCCTCGAACACTTCTTCATCTTCCTCCTCTTCGGGGACGAAGAGGAGGGGGCGGTCGGTGGTGCCGAGCAGCATGTACTGCATCTGACGCGGAGTCACGGCGGCGAGTTCCCGGGCGCGGCTGAAGTAGAAGCCCGCTCCGAGGGCCACCCAGACGAGCAGCATCACCCACGATTCGAAGCCGATGGCGGCGGGGGAGCCGGGAACGGCGAGCAGGAGGAAGCAGGCGACGGAGGTGGCCGCGCCCACGACGGCGACGGGCTTGCTCCACCACGGAGCCTCGTGGCGGGCGGCGTACTTGTAGGTGACCATGCAGGTGGAGAGGTAGGCGAGGGCGGTGCCCATGGCCGACATGTCCACGATCCAGTTCAGGGCGGAGCGTCCGAACCACGGGGCGATGAGGGTCAGGCACAGCGTGAACAGCACGGCGTTGGTCGGGGTGCCGTATTTGGGATGCACCTTCAGGAACCACGGGTGCAGGAATTTGCCGCGCCCCATGCTGAACAGCAGGCGCGTGGTGGCCATGAAGAAGCCGTTCATGCCGGTCAGGATGCCCGCGAGCACCGGCACGGCGAGGATGAGGCCGCCGAAGCGTCCGAAGGCCATGTCCGCGACCGCGCCCGTGGCCCACGTGTGGTTCTGTCCGAGCAAATCCTTATAAGGAATGATGACCGCTACGGAGATGAGGACGAGGGCGTACAGGCTCGCGCCGCAGATGATGGAGTTGAGCATCAGGCGGCGGGACTTTTCGGGCGGGAAGTCGAATTCTTCGGCGGTCTGCGGGATGGTGTCGAAGCCCACGAACAGCCACGGGGTGATCGCGACGATGGACACGATGCAGGCCCACCACGAACGGCCTTCCGCGAACAGCGGGAACAGGTTGTCGAGGCCCGCCGTGCCGGTCGAGAAGGAGCCAACGGTCAGGACGAGCACGCCCGCCACGAGGGCGAAGGCGAGGATCAGCTGGAGGCTGCTGGCGAAGTCCATGCCCCGGTAGTTCATGTAGCCGAAGAACAGGAACGAGGCGGTCATCATGACGAGTTCGCCCGCGTACACGTCCCACCCGGCGACGGTGTACAGATAGCCGACGTCGAACACGCCGGGGAGCAGGGCGCGGCTCAGCAGCGCGAGGGCGGTTCCGTTGGCGGCGATGACGCACAGGTAGCCGAGGATGAGCGCCCAGCCGCAGATGAAGGCCCACGCCTTGCCGAAGCCGACGTAGGCGTAGGTGAACGAGCCGCCCGCCACGGGGTA
>CAUHBW010000209.1 GCA_959604115.1 uncultured Bilophila sp.
ATTATGTGCTTTCGCTGACGGAACGCCGCAATATGGAGTCCTACAAGCAGGCTCAGGCCTACTGGCGGGAACGTATCCCTACGCTGGCCCCCGGGCCCCGTATGCCCGTGCTGGGAGAGAACGCCGTGGGCGCCCCCGTGAGCAAGCCCATGGACGGCCAACTGTGCCCGGAAAAATGGAAGAGGCTCAAGGATTACGGGACAAAAATCGGCCTTTCGCCCACGAGCATCCTGCTCGCCGCCTTCTCCGAGGTGCTGCGCCGCTGGAACTCGGAAAAGGATTTTTGCCTGAACCTCACTCTGTTCAACCGGCTGCCGCTGCATCCGCAGATCGATGAAGTCATCGGCGACTTTACCGACACGCTGCTCCTTGAGGTGTGCGACGATCCCGGCGCGACCTTTGAGCAGCGGGCCATCGCCCTCCGCGACCGCCTGTGGAACGACCTCGACAACCGGCAGTTCGGCGGCGTGGACGTCCTGCGCGAACTCAACCGCTTCCGTTCCGCCAACGAACAGCAGTACCTGCCCGTGGTGTTCACCAGCACCTTTCTCATCGGCGACTACGGGGACAGCCTCGAAGGGATGCTGTTCGACGGGCATCCGGTCAAGAAGGTGTTCACCTCCAGCCAGACGCCCCAGCTGCTTCTTGACCATCAGGTATATGAGTCCGCCGGGTGGCTGCGCATCCACTGGGACGTGCGCGCGGAATATTTCTACGATGGCTATCTGGAAAGCATGCTCGGCGCGTACGTCGATCTGCTGGAGCGTCTGGCGGACGACGAATCGCTCTGGAACCGCAAGGACGTCGTGCTTCTGCCTGCGGAGCAGATCGAAAAGCGTGAAGCCTACAACCGCACGGAGGGGGAGGTTTCTTCCGAGTACCTGCATACGCTGTTCGCCCGTAGCGCGCGCAGCGCCCCGGAGCATATGGCGGTGGTCGCTCCGGGCATGAGCCTGACCTATGCGGAGCTTGCCGGGCGTGTCGCAACGCTTGCGCAGGAGCTAGACGGGCAGGTGAAGCCCAACGAGCTGGTGGCCGTGGTCATGGAAAAGGGATGGGAGCAGGCCGTCGCCGTGCTTGGCGTCCAGTACGCGGGAGCGGCCTATCTGCCCCTTGATCCCTCCATGCCCCGCCAGCGCATGGAGTTCATCCTCCGTGACGCCGGGGTGCGCTTCGTCCTGACGCAGTTCCGCCTGATGCGGGACTTTGAATGGATGGAGGGAATGTCCCTGATCGCCGTGGACGCGCTGTCCGAAGGCAATGGGGCCGGGCTGTGGGATCGCAAGCCGGTACAGGCGCAGACCGATCTGGCCTATGTCATCTACACGTCCGGCTCCACGGGCACGCCCAAGGGCGTCATGATCAGCCATCGGGCCGCCGTCAACACGATTGTCGACATCAACAGCCGTTTTCATATCGGGCCAGAAGATCGGGCCATCGCACTCGCCAATCTGGGGTTTGACCTGTCCGTGTGGGACATCTTCGGGACGCTGGCCGCAGGCGGCACCATCGTGTTCCCCGACGCCGCGCAGATCAAGGAGCCGGGGCACTGGCTCGATCTCGTCCAGAGTGAACGGGTGACCGTCTGGAACACCGTTCCGGCTATGATGAAGATGCTCGTCGAGTACAAGGGCGCCCTTCAGGGAACGGAGAAGGGGACGCTGCGGCTGGCCCTGCTTTCCGGTGACTGGCTGCCGCTGGATCTGCCGGATCAGATCCGCGCGCATTACGACGCCGAGGTCGTCAGTCTAGGGGGGGCGACGGAAGCTTCCATCTGGTCAATCCTGTACCCGATCGGCACGGTCGATCCGAAATGGGAGAGCATCCCCTACGGCTATCCCATGCTGAACCAGCGGTTCTACGTCCTCAACGACGAGCTCAGGTTGTGCCCGGACTACGTGTCCGGCAACCTGTACATCGGCGGGGTAGGGCTGTCCGACGGGTATTGGCACGACCCCGAAAACACGGAGAAGTCCTTCATCGTCCACCCCGTCACTGGGGAACACCTCTACCGCACCGGCGACATGGGATACTTCCATCCCGAAGGCTACATCGTGTTGCTCGGGCGTGAGGACAACCAGCTCAAGATCAACGGGTTCCGCGTGGAACTCGGTGAGATCGAACACGCCATGCTCCAGCATCCAGACATCCGCGAAGCCGTCGTCCGGCCGCTCGGGGACAAGAAGAACCCCCGCCTTGCCGCCTATTTCACGGCCAAGGGCAACGACGGCCTGCACACCCGTAAGCCCGTCGAATGGCGGGATACCGACGGCCTGTGGAAGCGGGTGGCTGCGGTGGATGCCGGCATTGTGGGTATCTCCGAGAACACGCGCCTTCAGGGGCTTGAAAAGAATCTCGGGCTGGGTGGTGAGCTCTACGAAGCCAGCGTCCAAGCTTCGCTGTACGAGCTCGGCGTATACAGGCGGGAAGGGGAAAGCTACACCCCCGACGAAATCCTGCGCATCACCGGCATCCGCCCCCGGTACGAACGCTGGCTGAAACGGGCGCTGCTCAGCCTTGAAGAAGCCGGATTCCTCATCCGTGACGGGGAGGCGTTCCGCCTCGTGAAGCCGTTCGCGTTCACGGAGGCAGGCGAGGTACAGGCGCGTTTCGCCGGGCAGGGCCTCGGCTTCCTCGCCTCCGAGGCGAAAAGCATGGTCGATCTCCTGTTGGAGCGCAAGCACTCCGCCGAGGTCTACGCCTCCGGCAAGGTCAAGGGGCTTTACGGCGCGGTCTTCCACTACTCCTATCAGATTATCCGTGACGCCGTCGCCATCATGGCGCAGGATCATCCTCTGGACATTCTGGAGGTCGGCGGCGGGCACGGCGGGGCGACGACGGCGGTGATGCAGGCGTTGCCGGAGAACACCTCCAGCTTCTGCTTTACGGACATCTCGCGCTACTTCCTCCAGAACGCTGGAGAGAAGTTCAAGGACGCCCCTTTCTTCTCGTGCCGCCTCTTCGATCTGGACGAGGAGATCGTGAGCCAAGGATTCGCGCCGCACGCCTATGACGTCATCATCGCCGCCAGCGTGCTGCACGATGTGAAGCGGATCGCCCCCAGCCTCGCCCGGCTGCGTTCCCTGCTCAAGCCCGGAGGCGTGCTGTTCATCATTGAGCAGACGCTGTTCTTCAAGGCACACGACCTGACCATGGGGCTCCAACAGGGCTTCGACGTATTTGAGGATACGGATCTGCGCCCCCTGCACCCCCTGCTCAGCGGCGATCAGTGGGAGGAGCAGCTCAAGCTCGCCGGTTTCGACGGCGTCCATCAATGCCATACCGTCGACGGCGCGGAGCAGAACGTCATTCTCGCCCGTGCCCCTCTGGAGGCATGGCAGTTCGAGCCTTCGCTTTTCGAAGCTTTCCTGCGGGAACGCGTGCCCGGCTACATGGTGCCGTCCGTATTCGTGGAGCTGGACGTGATGCCGCGCAACCGCTCCGGCAAGATCGACCGGCAGGCGATGCCCCTGCCGGAAGTGGAGGTCGGCTCCTGCAAGCCCGCCCGCGCCCCGGAAACGGAGACGCAGAAGCGCCTCGCGGATCTGTGGGCTTCCATCCTTCAAATCGAGGCCCCCGGCCTCGACGACAGCTTCTTTGAGCTGGGAGGCGACTCGCTGCTGGCGACCGTCCTCATCACCCGGATCCACGAAGCGTTCAAGGTGGAACTTGGCGTGCAGGAGCTCTATACGCTCAACACCCTGTTGGAGATGGCCGAATACATCGACAGGCCCCGCCACCAGAACAAGATCCTGCTGCCGCTTCAGGAATCGGGCAAGGACAGCGTGATCATCGGCATCGCCGAAGGCCGCAGCCGTGTTGAACTGTTCGCGGACTTCGCCCGGCTCTACAAGGATGAGGCCGATTTTTACGGCTGCATCCTGCGCGGCAAGGACGGCAAGGAGGAGCCCCTGCGTACCGTGGAGGACATCGCGGCGTATTTCGTCGAGGAAATCCTGCGCGTGCGTCCGAAGGCGAAGCTGACCATCGTCGGCTTCTGCGTGGGCGGCATGATCGGCTATGAAATGGCCGTTCAGCTCCAGCGGCGCGGCGTGGAGGTGAAGCACCTCGCGGCCGTCGATACCGGTGCACCCGGCGCGGCCTTCTCGCATAAGCTCAGCCTTCTGTTCATGTATCTCGGCACCTACTTCCTGCCGATGAACATCTATTCGGGGCTGGAGGACGATCCCATCCTCCACGTCCTGAAGCAGCCCGACGTCGTGCCGGATGCCATTCCGCTGGCCGATCTGATGGCGATGAGCTTGGATGAGTGCGTGGAGACGATCTACCGCTACGTGACCGCGAAAAAGCTCCTTGAAGATGTGACGCTGGAGGACTTCGCGCACCAATACAAACTGTTCGAGGCCACCGTGGGCTCGGCGAAGAAGTACAGGCCGTCCCCGTACAAGGGAACGCTCAAGTACTTCTTCGCAACCGATCTCCTGCAGGGAATCCCCGATCCCCGACCCTTCTGGAGAACCATGCCCGCTTCGGAAGTGACGATCTTTGATGTTCCCGGAAACCATTTCAGCTGCATTCTGGGGGACAACGCCCGCAACATCGCGGACGCTATTGGATCGGTGAAGTAGGCGGGAGCGGAGGAACGAAACGTGTCGAACAACGTACGGCGGCGGTCCCGCTGGATTCGTTTTGAAAACGTCGCGGCGGATGAACAGGTGCGCCTCTTCTGCTTTCCGTACGCGGGAGGCGGGGCTTCCTCATTCCTTCCGTGGAAGCCCCTGCTTCCCGATTACATAAGCCTGTTCCCCGTGCAGCTCCCCGGCCATGAGGAACGCTACGGGGAACAGGCCGTGACGGACATAGATGAGCTGTGCAAACGGCTCGCTGAGGCTCTGTGCCCCTATTTCACGTCGAAGACGGCGTTCTTCGGGCACAGCATGGGAGGGCTCTTGGCCTTCCGGCTGGCGCTGCATCTCGTACGGAAAGGGATGGCGGCTCCAGTGCATCTGTTCATCTCGGCGGCTCCGACGCCCATCCCGCCGGAGGAGCTGCCCCCGGAGGCCGTCGGTGACGAGGCCTTCCTCAATAGGGTGCTCCAGTCGAACGCCGTTCCCGAATCGATCCTCCTCGACGCGGACAGCCTGGAGGTGGTGAAGCGGACGCTCCTTCAGGATCACGCTTTGCTGCTCACCATGATCGACGATACGCGGGAGGCGCTGGACATCCCCATTTCCGTGTTCGCGGGGGAGAAGGACATCCTCGTCCCCCTCGATCGTGTCCGGCTCTGGAGGCTGTTCACGACGGGCGTGTGCAGCATGGCGACTTATCCCGGCGGGCATTTTTATCTGCGGAAGTGGCGCGGAGAGGTGATCGGGCAAATTGCCCAGTCCCTTCTGATGTACGCCCTTTGATAGGGGCGTCCCCCTTTGTTTTGAGGCGATATAACCCTTCAACAGGATTTGACGATGAAACCAGAATTGAAGCACATCCTTGACCTTGCGGAGTCGGAGCGCAGCGTTCCAGACGACTTCGCCAATGCCCCCCTACCCGATGGGATGCGGGCGCTGACCGTCCATCGCGATGAAACGGGCTTGTTTCAGGGCCTGAGCTTTACGGAGAAGGATCCGCGCCGCTCGTTGCATTTTGAAGAGGTGCCTCTCCCGGAAGTCGGCCCCCACGAGGTGCTTGTGGCCGTTATGGCCTCCGCCCTGAATTTCAACAACGTATGGTCGTCCCTGTTCGAGCCTTCCCCCGGCTTCAACTATATTGGGGAATACGCCAAATATTCCCCGGACAACGCCAAGCACAATTTGGATCACCATGTCCTCGGCACGGACGGAGCGGGGGTGATCGTGCGGACAGGTTCGGCCGTCACGCGCTGGAAAACCGGAGATAGGGTCATGATCTTCGGCCCCACATGCGACGTGGCTTCGCCGGAAGTCTTCGACGACGAGATCCGGGATCCTCATCTGATGGCCTACGGCTTCGAGACGAATTTCGGATCGTTCGCGGACTTCACGCTGGTGCGCGAGCATCAGCTTCTCCCCAAGCCGGAACACCTGACATGGGTTGAGGCCGCGTCCATGACCCTTGTGGCGACCACGACCTACCGCATGCTCGTTTCCAAGAACGGAGCCCAGATGATGCAGGGGGACAACGTGCTGATCTGGGGTGCGTCCGGCGGGCTCGGAACGTTCGCCATCCAGTTCGTGCTGAACGGCGGCGGCATCCCCATCGGCATC
This sequence comes from uncultured Bilophila sp., assembly GCA_959604115.1. Lineage (GTDB taxonomy): Bacteria > Desulfobacterota > Desulfovibrionia > Desulfovibrionales > Desulfovibrionaceae > Bilophila. Next base: position 6,204 of record CAUHBW010000209.1, read on the forward strand.
GTCTCCAATGAGGAGAAGGCCGAAATGGTACGGAAAATGGGGTGCGAACGCGTGATCGTGCTTCCGCGGACGCCCGGCGAGGAGCGCTTCCTCGACGAGCACGGGCGGACTAAGAATCGGCAGATACTGCGGCTGAAGGCGCAGATACGGAAGCTCACGGGCGGCGAAGACCCCGACATCGTCTTCGAGCATACGGGGCGTTCGACGTTCGCGGCGAGCGTGGCCATCGCCCGCGCCGGAGGCAAGGTCGTCACCTGCGGCTCCACGTCCGGCTATGACCATGTGTTCGACAATCGCTACCTGTGGCAGACCGTCAAGCACATCATCGGATCGCACGCCGCGAACTACTACGAGGCCGTGCAGACGGCACGGCTTATCTGCAAGGGCTTCCTGTATCCCACGCTTTCGCGGGTATTCCCGCTGCGGGACGGGCCTGAAGCCTTCCACATGCTCCATCAGGGCACGCATGTGGGGAAGCTCGGCTTCCTGAACATCGCACCGGAGGAGAACATGGGGATTCGCGACTACGCGCTGCGGGAACGCCTTGGCGAATCACGGATCAATATGTTCAGGCAGGAACGGAAAACTGCCTGATATGAAATTCTTTTTGGTTCATATTTGATATTGAAATTTAAATTCAATAATAGTACAGCCTGTTTTGTTGCTATCGGAGGGCCTCAGCGTGTGCCCCCATGTCACAGAGCAAACACAAAGGAGTAGACATGGATCGTATTTTGAGAGGGCTGTT
>CAUHBW010000210.1 GCA_959604115.1 uncultured Bilophila sp.
CATGACGGCAGGTAGGACGAGAAGAGGATGAACATGGCGACGGAGCACCCGGCGGCCGGACAGGGAAGCCCGACGAAGAACTTCTTGCTCACCGTGGTGACGCAGACGTTGAAGCGCGCGAGGCGCAGGGCGGTGCAGGCCACATAGAGGAAGCCCACGCCGATGCCGAGCTTGCCGTACCCTTCGAGCACCCACATCCACGCGGTGAACGCGGGAGCGACGCCGAAGGCCACGAGGTCGGCCAACGAGTCGTACTGGATGCCGAATTCGCTGGCGGTGTTGGTCAGACGGGCGACTTTCCCGTCCAGACCGTCCATGAGGGCGCTGAACAGGATAGCCAGGGCACTGCCTTCGATATTGCCCTGCACCGCGAGGAGCATGGCAAGAAAGCCCGTGAACAGGCTGGCAGTGGTGAAGAGGTTCGGGAGGATGTAGACGCCCCGCCGAACGGGTTTTTCTTCTTGCATAATAAAGTACCTGTGGGAATCCTGCGATCAGATTCCGGCCGCGCAAGCGTGCGCTAGGCCTGAAATTTTCTGGCCAGGATGCTTTCTCCTGCCGCGACCACATCACCGTTGGTAACGACAGCACTATAGTCGGGTGGAAGATAGAGGTCAACCCGGGAGCCGAAGCGGATCATGCCGTAGCGTTCGCCGCGGGCGAGCGCGTCGCCCTCTTCCACGCGGCAGACGATCCGCCGGGCGATGAGCCCCGCCACCTGCACCATGACCCACGAACGCCCGCCGTCGTCGCGCACGAGATAGGCGCAACGTTCGTTGTCGGTGGACGCCTTGTCCAGCGCGGCGTTGACGAACGCGCCGGGGAAATAGCGGATGGCCTCAATCCGTCCCGCGACGGGCGAGCGGTTGACGTGCACATTGAACACGTTCATGAAAATGCTGATGCAGGGCCGGACCTCCCCGGTGATGGGGTCGGCTTTGGGCTCCACGCGGATCACCTTGCCGTCGGCGGGACTGACCGCCACGTCGGGTTCCGAGGGGACCACGCGTTCGGGGTCACGGAAGAAGTGCCCGGAAAACCATGTCAGCACGAGAAAAAGCAGGGCCAGCGGCCAGCAGCGCAGCGCCGCGAACGCCAGCGTCGTCAGCGCGAGCAGAAAGAGGAACGGCAGCCCTTCCGGCGCCACACCGATATTGGCTTTTCGCATCTGTCATCCTTCACATGTTGAACCGGAACGTTTGTCCGGCCCGATGGGGGGTTAAACGTGATTTTTGGATCATGACCGAAAACGGTCCCGGATGCAACCCGCGCCTCAATCCCTCCAGAACTCGGGAATGAACAGCACGAGGATGGCGTAGATCTCCAGCCTCCCCAGCAGCATGCACAGGGTGAGCACCCACTTGGACAGCGCCGGGACGTGGCTGAAGTTGTCCACGGGCCCCACGCTGCCGAGCCCCGGCCCCACGTTGGAGATGCAGGTCAGCGTCGCCGTGAACGCGCTCAGCAGATCCATGTCCTGAACGGCCAGCACAATCGTCCCCGCCGTGGTGACGATGAGGTAGAGCAGGAAGAAGCCCACCACGCCCGAGATGACCTCGACGGGGACGGACTTCCCGGCGATCTTGAGGTGCCTGACCGAGTGCGGGTGCAGCAGCCGGAAGATTTCCTGATAGGCCAGCCGGAACAGCATGACCAGCCGCATGACCTTGACGCCGCCGCCCGTCGATCCCGCGCAGCCCCCCATGAGCATAAACATAAGTATGATCACGAGCGTTATGGAGGGCCACAGGTTATAATTTTCGGTCACGAAGCCGGTGGTGGTGCATACGGAGACGAGCTGGAACACCGCCGCCCGCACTACGTATTCGAATTCCGCCGCCGACTCGACCTTGAAGACACCGTGCTCCACGAGCCCGGCGACGATGACCGCCGATCCGAGCAGGAGCAGTCCCGTATAGAACCGGCATTCCCGGTCGCGGAAGTACGCCCGGACCATGCCTTTCAGGGCCTGCGAATGCAGCGAGAAGCTGATGCCCGCAATGAACATGAAAAAGGTCAGGATCCACTGGATGGACGCCTGCGGGTAGGCGGCGATGGAGGCGTTCTTCGTCGAGAAGCCGCCCGTGGCCACGGTCGAGAAGCTGTGGTTGAGGGCGTCGAACCAGTCCATGCCCGCGACGTACAGCAGCACGGTGAGCACCAGCGTCATCAGGCAGTACACCTTCCAGAGCGCAATCGCGGTGTCCTGCATTCTCGGAGTGAGCTTGTCCGGGTTCGGGCCGGTGACTTCGGCCCGGTAGAGCTGCATCCCGCCCACGCCGAGCAGCGGCAGCACGATCAGCGACAGCACGATGATCCCGAGGCCGCCGATCCAGTGCGTCAGGCTGCGCCACATGAGCAGGCCGTGCGGCAAGGCCTGAACGTCGGGGAAAATGGTGGCTCCCGTGGTGGTGAAGCCCGACGCCGCCTCGAACACGGCGTCCGTCACCGAGGCCGTGGAGGTCAGCACGAACGGCAGGCCGCCCGCGAAGCTCGCCACGATCCAGCAGATGCCCACCACGGCGAACCCGTCCCGGAGGGTCAGGTGCAGCGGCGTGTCCGAACGGTTGGAGTACGCCAGAGCCACCCCGCCGCCCATCATGATCACCATTGAGGACAGCAGGCCCAGAAACGCCCCGTCCTCATACCACAGCGACACCCCCAGCGGCAGCACCAGCGACGCGCCCACGCACGCCAGCAGCACCCCTACGATAAACAGCACCGAACGTATTTGCATGGTTGTCCTTCGGGAAGGGAGCTTGGGGAGGGGAAGGGGAAACTTTCTGGAGAAAGTTTCCCCTTCCCCTCCCCAAACCCCACCCCTTCCTCTTCAAAGACTTTCATAAACGGGGCGGAACGCGGTTGCGGGAACGCGGCGGCCTTCGCCATGCCGCAAGTCTCCCGGAGACGCCTGTTGCTTTAACCGTAACGGTTTTTGCGTATGCCCAAAATGAAAAAACAGTCCGAGCTCCGCAGGGCCGCCGCTCCGGTCCGCATCACGGCGGAGTGCGGGAACCGTCCGACGCCCACGGGACCGCCTTGAAGCCGCGCGGCCTCAAGGCGGCTTCGAGGGGTCCGGGGGGCATGATGCCGCCGGAGGCGTCTTCCCGCTACGCCTTCTTTTCGGAAACGATTTCTTCGAGCTTGCTCATCTTCTCGCGGAGGCTGAGCAGCACGATGCGGTCCTGCGGCTGGATGACGGTCTGCCCCGAAGGGATGAACGCCTCGCCGCTCCGGATGACCCCGAGCAGCAGAATCCCCTTGGGCAACCCCAGTTCGAAAACCCGTCGCCCGGCAAGAGCCGAATCGTCGTCCACCAGCGCTTCGAGCATTTCGGCGGCGTCTCCGCCCACGGCGACGCTCGAAAGCACCTTCCCCTGCCGGATATACTGCAAAATACTGTTGACCGCGGACAGGCGCGGACTCACGCTGTGCTCGATGCCGATGGCCTCCACGAGCGGCAGATACGCGGGCTTGTTCACGCGGGCCACCGTTTCCTTTACGCCGAGGGACTTCGCCAGCAGGCAGGAAAGGATGTTCGATTCCTCATCGCCGGTGACCGCGATGAAGGCGTCCATCTGATCGATGTGCTCCTCCTGCAGCAGGGACTTGTCCGTCCCGTCGCCGTGCAGCACCAGCGTGCCCTGCAACAGATCCGCAAGCTGATCGCAACGCTTTTCGTCGATGTCGATGAGCTTGGTGTCCACGCCCTTGTTTTCCAGCAGACGCGCCAGACGCAGGCCGATGTTGCCGCCGCCCACGATGCAGGCCGTGTCGATGGTCCCTCGCGTCTTGTGCAGCGCCCGCAGCAGCGCCCGCTGGCTCGTCGGCTTGTAGGCGAAATACGCCACGTCGCCCGTCCGGATCTCGTCCGAACCGGACGGCACGATGAGCTTCTGCCCGCGCGCGATGGCCCCGACCATGATGCCCTGATCGGACACGATCTCCCGAAACCGGGTGAGCGGCTGGTCGATGAGCGGGCCGCCCTCCATACGCATCCCCACCATGCGGATGAACCCGTCCGCGAGCTGCCCGTACTCCACCGCGCCGGGCAGGGTCAGCAGCCGTTCTATGGAACGGACGATTTCCTCTTCCGGGTTGATGAGCATGCTGATCTGAAGGGAGCCGCTGCCGAGCAGCTTGGGATAGGCCGTGTATTCCTCGGTGCGGATGCGGGCCAGCTTCATGGCCTTGGGCGCGATGGCGTTGGCGAAGAGGCAGGCCACGATGTTGGTTTCGTCGCTGTCGGTCACGGCCAGAAAGATGGCGGCGTCTTCGGCGCCCGCGTTTCTGAGCACGGACGGGCTGGAACCGGACCCGAGGACGGTCTGCACGTCCATGTTGTCCTCGATCCTGCGGAGCTTGTCGGGGTTCTGGTCGATGACCACAACCTGCTTCTGCTCCTCGGACAGCCGCTGCGCGATGTGGAATCCGACTTCCCCCGCTCCCACGATGACTATCTTGAGTTCCTCGATTTTCTGGGGAGCACGACGAAACAGCATAAAGCCTCCCAAACCGCCCGTAGGCTATGGATTGTGTTCCGAAAGGGCCTGACCGCACGCTTCCAGACTGCGGCAGCATAGCGCAAAACCCACTCGGGGAAAACTAGAAAAAGCGTTTCCTTCCCGCATAACCGTCCGGGAATGATGCTTTTCGGCTTGCGTTATCCTTCCATCCATCCTAAAAGAATACTTTATTTATACGCCCCGCTTCACGGAGTGCCTTTCGCATGGACATACCGCTTCTTCCGGACATCGTTTCCATCTTCTGCCTTTCCATCGGCGTGCTTCTCGTCTGCCATCAGGTCAAGATACCGCCCATCGTCGGCTTTCTGCTGACCGGCGTCCTGTGCGGCCCCACGGCCCTCGGGCTGGTCGAAAATCCCCACGCGGTCGAACTGCTGGCCGAAATCGGCGTGGTTCTGCTCCTGTTCTCCATCGGTCTGGAAATGTCCGGCGAGGAACTCATGCGCCTGAAGCGTCCCGTCTTCGTCGGCGGCACGGCGCAGGTGCTCCTCGCCGTCGGCGCGTTCATGGGCCTCGGCGTCCTCTGCGGGCTGACGTGGCAGCAGAGCATGATGTTCGGCTTCCTCGCCTCGCTCTCCTCCACCGCCATCGTCCTCAGCCGCCTCCAGCAGAAGGCGCAATCCGAATCCCCGCAGGGGCGGCTCGACTTCTCGGTGCTCATCTTTCAGGACATCGCCGTGGTGCCCATGATGCTCGCCATCCCGATCCTCGGCGGCAAGAGCGACTCGGACCTCGGGAGCATGCTGTTTTCGGCCGGGAGCACGCTGGTCATCCTCGTCGGCGGCTGGGTGCTCGCCCGCCACGTGGTGCCGCGCATCATGAAGCTGGTCCTGCGCACCCGGAGCAAGGAACTGATGCTGATGACCGTGCTCGGACTGTGCTTCGCCATCGCCCTCGGCACCGCCTCCCTCGGGCTGTCGCTCGCCCTCGGCGCGTTCCTCGCGGGCCTGCTGCTTTCCGGTTCGGAGTACAGCCTCAACGTGCTTGAAGGCATCCTGCCCTTCAAGGACGTGTTCACCAGCCTGTTCTTCATTTCCGTGGGCATGCTGCTCGACGTCAACTTCCTGATCACGCATCTGGACAAGGTGTTCCTGTTCGCCGCGCTGCTCATCCTGCTGAAATCCATTCTGTCCGTGCCGCCCATGCTGTTGGTGGGCTACCCCATCCGCGTCTCCATCCTCGCGGCCATGAGCCTCGCGCAGATCGGCGAATTCTCCTTCGTGCTGGCCCGCACCGCCATGAGCAACGGCCTCATGGACGACAACGGCTACCAGATGTTCCTCGCCGCGAGCATCGTGACCATGATGCTCACCCCGACCATCATGGAGGCGGCTCCCAAGGTGGCCTCCTTCGTCAGCCGCCACATGAACATGCCCGTCGAGGACGAGCCAGAGACGCAGGCCGAGGAGCCGCTCAAGGACCATCTCATCATCGTGGGCTTCGGCGTGGGCGGCAAGCATCTGGCCCGCACGGCCCGCGAGGCGGGCATTCCCTACGTCATTCTCGAAATGAACCCCGACACGGTGGCGCGCTTCGGCGGCAAGGAGCCCATCCACGGCGGAGACGCCTCCAAACCGCTGGTGCTGGAGCATTTCGGCATCGCGACGGCGCGGGTCATCGCGGTGGTGATTTCCGATCCCGCCGCCGTCCGGGCCATCACGGCCACCGCCCGCAAGCTCAATCCCAAGGTTCACATCGTGGTCCGCACCCGCTTCCTCGGGGAAGTGGACGAGCTGCGCCGTCTCGGCGCGGACGACGTGATTCCCGAGGATTTCGAAACGTCCATCGAGATCTTCTCCCGCGTGCTCGGGCACTACCTCGTGCCGCGCCAGACCATCGAGCGGTTCGTCAACAGCATCCGGCACGAGTATTACAACATGGCCCGCCAGCTCAATATGACCGGCATGGACCTGCCCGCCCTCGCGGACGAAGTGCTCACCGGCCTCGAAGTGGTGGCCTGCAAGGTGGAGCACGGCAGCCGCCTCGACGGCAGGAAGCTGACGGACACCTCCCTGCGCAAGAAGTACGGCGTCACGGTCGTCGGCATCCGCCACGCCGGGCAGATCATCCCCTCCCCCGGCGGGGACGCCTTCCTCCACGGCGACGACACCGTCTTCCTCTTCGCCTCCCCCGCCGCCCTTACCACCGTCATGCCTTTCTTCCGCGCCGAACCCGAAAAGGCCGAAGATTTATAGAGAGATGCCTCCGGCGGCAAGGGGGCTACCGCCCCCTTGACCCCTGTCCGGGGGGCGAGCCGCCCCCCGGACCCCGGCACAACGCCCGAAACAAACAGGTTCCGTGTCCGGATTTCACCGGACACGGAACCTGTTTGTTTCG
>CAUHBW010000211.1 GCA_959604115.1 uncultured Bilophila sp.
TCGCTTTATCAAACCTTCCCGAACGGGCACTTGGGGAAGGTGCAGACCTTGCACTCCATGCACAGGCCGCCGTCGCCGAGCCGGGCGAGGTCGAGGCGGGTGATGGGCACGTCCGCGAGCACGCGGGGCAGGATGAGATCGAACACGGTGGTCTTGAAGAACAGGGCGCAGGCCGGAACGCCGATGATCCGCGCGCCGCCGATGCGCCCGATGAGCGTCATGGTGCCGGGCAGGGCGGGCACGCCGTAGAGGGTGTCCGTGAGGCCCGCCTCCGTAAGCCCCTTGCGGGTCAGGTCGTCGGGGTCCACGGACATGCCCGCCGTGGTGACGATGAGATCGGCCCCGGCGGCGAGCAGATCGCGCACGCCCCGCACGATGAGATCGGCGTCGTCCGGGGCAAAGAGCGTCTTCACGACGTCGCATTGGAGCTGTTGCGCCTTTTGGGTGATGATGGGCGCGAAACGGTCTTCGATCAACCCCTGAAACACTTCCGTGCCGGTCACGAGGATGCCGATTCTGGCCTTGCGCATGGGCAGGACCTTGAACAGCGGGCCGTCCTCAAGCACGGAAAGCGCCCGGAGGAATCCGGGACGGGAAAGGAACAGCGGGATGGCGCGGCTTCCGGCAAGGCGCGTCCCGGCGGTCAGCACGCTGTAGTTGTGGCGCGTACAGCACATCACGTCGGGCACGAGGTTGAAACGCTCCAGACGTTCGGTATCCACCAGCAGCAGGCCGTCGCGCGTGGCCCGGAAGTTGACCTTGCCCTCGCGGGGGGCCGCCTCCGCTTCCACGCCTTCGCCGGGCATAAGACCGGCGAAGCCGCGGGCCGCGTCGTCCTCATGCACCCAGCCTTCGGGATGCGGCGTGTTCTCCTGCACGTAGATGCGGTTCTTGCCCATCTGCTGGAGACGGCAGACGTCACCGGCGGAAAGCTCCTGCCCGGCGACGAACGCGGGTCCCTTTTCCTTGCCGGGAATGATCTGCGTCATGTCGTGCAGCGCGTGCTTGCCCACCGCCTCCTCGACCGGGACGGGCACGGGCGCGGGGCGGGGCTGCTGCGTCAGGGCCATGCCGGGGCCGTCCTCGTAGGGCGACTGCCCCTGACAGGAGCGGCAGATGCCTCCGTAGGCGGAAGGATAGTACGAGCCGCAGAGCGGACAGCGCACCACGCCGCCGAAGGAGCGGTGCCCGAGCATGTCCTTGCGGATGCGGACGGGCTGGAGCGTGAGGATGGATTCCCCCGCCTCCCTGATCTGCGCCTGAAGGCGTTCGGTATCCTGCTCGTGCTTGGGACGTTCCTTGAGGAACCAGCAGCGGATTTCGTCGTAGGGCTCCAGCTTGTCGTTGTCCAGAAAGACGCGGACGCCTTCGCCGGTGCGCTTGTCGTACAGCGTCACCGCATAGATGCCGAAGGGCAGGACGCGGAGCCAGCCGTTGCCGAAGGTGCAGGGCGTGAGCAGCTGCACCGCGTCGGGGAGGCAGTGGGCCGTTTCGCTGATGGCGTCGTAGAGAACGCCTTCCGGCAGGTGGCGCTTGGCAAGCTCCACCATGTATCCGCCGATGATCAGGCCGGGAGCCGGATAGCCGTGAAAGGCCCGCGCCTGCTCCATGAACGCTTCGTGCGTCCAGGGACCGATAGTCATGGAAACCTCGCAGATCGTTGGCGTTATTGCAGCAGAGGACGTTCCGGGGCGGCCTGATCCATCAGGTTTTCCACGGTGATGCCCTGCGGAGGCGTGAACTGGAACGTCCCGGCCTTGATGGACGCGTCGGGCGTCAGCGAGGTCAGGGTCACTTCATTGGTGTTGCCGTAGAAGTCCAGTATCTGTGCCTTTTTGATCAGTTTGGTGCTTTTGTCGATCCAGAGGATGGCCTCGACGAGCTGCGGGGAGGGATCCTTGGGATAGAGCCGGAGCACGGCCAGCCCGTTGTCGTCGGGCTCGGCTTCGACGGAGAAGTCCGTGTCGAGGCGCGTCTGGCCGGTGATGACCTGAATGATGGAGCGGGAGTCGCGCACCACTTCCGGCGAATACTGGTAGGCCAGTTCCTCGTCGGGCAGGTAGTCCCAGACTTCCTTGTCCGTGATGACCAGAAGCTCGCCATGCGGAGCCTTGGTTTCCCAACGGACGCGGAGCGGTTTCTGGAACGCGAGCGTTCCCTTGCGGACTTCCTCCGCGCCGCTTTCCTGATGGACGAGGCGCTGGGTGAATTCGGCGGTAAAGGATTGCATCGCTTCGTATTTTTTCTGCATTTCTCCCGTGATGCCGGGAGCCGCCGCATGGGACGCGCCCGCCGTCAGAAACAGCAGGGCCGCCGCACAGGCGAAAAGGGCCGAGAAACGCATAACGCTATCTCCTGAAAAGAGTGTTGCGGCCCGGAGGCCGTATCGTCTGAATGGATCATCGCGGCGTCGCCGTCAAGACGCGCCAGCCGGGGAATGCCCGGAACGGAGCGGGGAAACGCCCGTTTCCGCGCTCCCGAGCGCCCGCCGTCTTTTTGCGCCGGGCGCGGTGAAAAGGGGAAGCCGTTCCGAAGAAGGGCTTCCCCGAGGTTTCGTCAGTCCATCCGCACCGTTCGGGCCTTGTTGGCGCGCGAGGCGGGGGGCAGGATGCCTTCCTCCTCCATGCGCTCGACGAAGCGGGCGGCCTTGTTGAACCCGATGCGGAACCGCCGCTGGAGCAGGGAAATGGACATGCGGCCCTGCTCCTGCACGAAGGCCACGGCCTCGGCGTACAGGTTTTCCTCGTCCGAACTGCCCGGCCCGGAGGACGGGGCGGTGGTCGTCTTGGCGCTCTCCGCGAGGGATGCGCCCCATTCGGTGAAGTCCACCTCGTACTGAGGCGCGCGCTGGCGTTTCCAGTGATCGACCACGGCCTGCACCTCGTCGTCGGTGACGAAGGGGCCGTGCAGGCGCAGCAGCTTGCCGCCCGTGGGCTTGAACAGCATGTCGCCCTTGCCGAGGAGCTGTTCGGCTCCGGCGGCGTCGAGGATGGTGCGCGAGTCGTACTTGTTGGCGACCTGGAACGAAATGCGACAGGGAAAGTTCGCCTTGATGAGCCCCGTGACCACGTCCACGCTCGGGCGCTGCGTCGCCACGATGAGGTGGATGCCCGCCGCGCGGGCGAGCTGGGCGAGCCGCACGATGCTGGCCTCCACTTCCTTGCCCGCCGTGAGCATGAGGTCCGCCAGTTCGTCGATGACGATGACGATGTAGGGCATGGGCGCGAGATCGGCGTATTCCGGCGGCGTGTCGGCCCCGAAGGAGGCCAGCTTCCGGTTGTAGTCCTTGATGTTCTTGACGCCGAACTTGGCGAGGCAGTCGTACCGCTTGTCCATCTCGGCCACGGCCCATTCGAGCGCGGTCTTGGCGAGGGAGGTTTCCGTCACCACCGGATGCACGAGGTGCGGCAGGTCGGTGTACATCGCCATTTCCACGCGCTTGGGGTCCACGAGCATGAGCTTCACTTCGTCCGGAGAGGCCTTGTAGAGGAAGCTCACCAGAATGGAGTTGAGGCACACGCTCTTGCCCGAACCGGTGGTACCGGCCACGAGCACATGGGGCATGGTGGCGAGATCCCGGACGGCGGGTCGGCCTTCGATGTCTTTGCCGAGGGCCATGGTCAGCAGCGACGGCGCGTGCTGGAAGGCTTCGGACTGGATCAGCTCTCGGAAGTTGACGGTGGAGCGGTTCTGATTGGGAATTTCCACGCCCACGGTGTCGCAGCCGGGCACGGGGGCCTGAATGCGGATGGCTTCCGCCTTGAGGCTGCGGGCGAGGTCGTCGGTCAGATTGGTGAACCGGCCCACGCGCACGCCGGGAGCGGGGCGGATCTCGAACAGCGTGATCACCGGACCGGGCGTCACCCGGACCAGTTCGCCCTGAATGTTGAATTCCGCCAGACAGTTCATGAGGCCCGCGCTCTGTTCCTCCAGCACTTCGCGGGAGGGGAGCGAGTCGCTCTGCTGCGGCTGCTGGAGGATGTCCAGCGACGGCATGGGGAGCTTGCGCTTGTGCGGCACGGGCTTGGCCGGAGGGATGGCTCCGACCGGGGCGTCGATGCGCGCCTGCGCCGCCGGAGCGGGTTGCGGCTGGGCGACGGGCTGCACGGAAACGGACTGGGGCGCGACTGAAGGCGCGGCCTGCGAGGCGGCGACCGGAGCCTTTTCGGCGGCGGGAACCTGCGGAATCGGCGGCGTCGGCACGGACTGCGCGGCGACGGGGCGGACCGGGGCGTCATCCACGGAGTACGGCGGTTGCGGCGCGGCTTCGGGTTGCGTCTCGGGCTCAAGCCGGAAGTCCCGCGCGTCGGACGGGACCGGAGCCGGATCGGGAACGGTCAGCGCGAGCAAGGGATTTTCCCCGGAAAGAATGGTGGTCCGCTGCGGCCTTGCGGGCGGCTCCTCGGGCTGGAAGTCGAACATGTCCTGTTCGGACGGCGGTTCCCAGAGTTTCAGCGGCTCGGTTGCGGTGCGGTCGCGCGGCGCGGCGGGCGGAGGCGTCATGGACGACGGAGGGTCCATGCTCAACGGTTTCTCGCGCTTGGGTTCGGGCTTTTCCTCTTCCTCGTGGATGTCGAAGAGCGCGATCACGTCGGCGGCGGACTCTTCCTGCTTCTCCTTGCGGGACAGCTTGGGAAGGGAAACCTTGGGCATGGACACTTTGGAAAGGCGTTCCGGCAGGTCGTCGATGGAGAAGGGGGTGCCGCTGAGCTGTTCCTTGAGGAACGCCCCGGCTTTCCGGATGAGCGACAGCCAGGCGATGCCGAAGGCGAGTTCGAGAGAAATGAACAGCAGGAACAGCCAGATGAGCGTCGAGCCCACCGGGCTGAACACGGTGGTGAACACGGTGTACAGGCTGAGGCCGAGCATCCCGCCGCCCCGGACGTCGCCGATGCCGAGGTTCCAGGCAGCGCCGAGCGAAATGAGGCAGGCCGCCAGCAGGGTGAAGCCGAACCACCGCCACCACGGCATGGTGAACCATGTGGAGACGCAGCCCGCGCCCCACGCGAGGAACACGAGAGGCCACACGAACGAGGCGAGGCCGAAGATGTCGACCAGCAGCCCGCTCAGATAGGCTCCGAACAGCCCCGCGTTGTTTTTGATTACCGCCGGGTTGCTCACGGCATGGTTGATGCTGGGATCATTCTGATTGAAGGACACCAGGCTCAGCAGCACCAGCAGTCCCCAGAAAATGAGAAACAGCCCAAACAACTCCCGGGCGATCTTTCGTCCGTCCGTAATGGCAACCTCCTCCGGCGAAGTCCGGTCGCGTCGGGAACGCGGACAGGGCCGGTCTGTTCGTAGAAACGCTTGCCGCCCGGCCCGGAAACAGGTTTCCGGGCCGGAGCGAATGGGTTATTCGCGGCCCAGATAGGCGTTGGTGCGGGTATCGACCTTGACGCGGTCGCCGGTGTTGACGAAAATCGGCACCTGAATGACGACGCCGGTTTCGAGGGTGGCGGGCTTGGTGACGTTGCTCACGGTGTCGCCCTTGGCGCCGGGTTCGGTGGCGGTGACTTCAAGGACGAGGGAAGCCGGGATTTCGATGTCGAGCGGCTTTTCGTTGTAGAGCAGCACGCGGCATTCCTGACCGTCCTTGAGGTAGTTGGACTTGCCGTCGGTGGCTTCGGCGGGCATGTGCATCTGATCGTAGGTGGTCATATCCATGAACACGAGGTTTTCGCCTTCATGATACAGGAACTGCATGTCGCGGGATTCGAGGTTGGGGCGGTCCACCTTTTCGCCGGAACGGAAGGTGTTGTCCAGCACGCGCCCGTTGAGGATGTTGCGCAGCTTGGTACGGACCATGGCTCCGCCCTTGCCGGGCTTGAAGTGTTGGAATTCGATGATTTCGAAGGGAGTCCCGTCGATTTCGATTTTAAGCCCCTTGCGGAAATCCGTAGTAGAATACATGCTGCCTCCAGAAGAACAGTGCTGAATATCAATCTTCACCAAGGGGCCGGCCCGTGCCTTCCCGCTTGTTCCTTATCCGGAGCAATCGGGCGCTTCCCGCGATTGCCTTTCGCGCGGCGGCAGGGTAGCCTTGCCACTGCAACTTGATATTGTCGAACATCAGGCCGCGCTTGTCAACATACACCAGAGGTTCCCGCATGATGAAAGAGACTCCGCCCACCCTGACCCTTGAAGCCACGACGTTCAACCGGCAGCAGCTCCAGGAGCAGCTCGCCGTGCTCGATGAGCGGCGGGAGGCGCAGATCGCGCTTGCCGGTCGCTCCAACGTGGGGAAGTCCTCCCTCGTCAACGCCCTTGCCCGCCGCAAGCAGCTCGCCAAGATCAGCGCGACGCCGGGCAAGACCCGTTCCATCAATTTTTACCGCGTCGATCCCGACGGCTTTTCCCTCGTGGACCTGCCGGGATACGGCTACGCCAAGTGTTCGCAGGAGGAACGCAAGAGCTGGGCCAAGCTCATCGAGTATTATCTGACGAACACGCCCACGCTCAAGGCGCTCGCCCTGCTACTCGACTGCCGGGTGCCGCCGCAGGCGTTGGACCGCGACCTGGCGGATTTTGCGCGCGGGCACGGCATTCCGCTGCTTCCCGTGTTGACCAAGGCCGACAAGTGCACGCAGAACGAGCGTTCCAAGCGGCAGCAGGAGTGGAGCCGTCTTCTCGGCGGCATCCTGCCCCTCGCGGTTTCCTCCAAGGACATGCGCGGCGTCGACGCCCTCTGGGCCGAGCTGCGGAAGTTCGCCGCGGACGGCGGGGAGGAGTAGAAGATTGGGGAAGGGAGGGAAAACTTTTCTGAAGAAAAGCTTTCCCTCCCTTCCCC
>CAUHBW010000212.1 GCA_959604115.1 uncultured Bilophila sp.
CGGGCGTCCTGGTAGTTTGCGATGTTACCCGGCGCGTCGTCCTCGATGTCGGCCCCGAGGCGGCTCGTCAACACGTTGCGGACGTCGGCGACGTAGGCCAGAGGATCGACCAGCCTGTTGAGCTGACCGGAAACCAGCCCGTTGCCCTGCGCTCCGACCGCCATGCAGGTTGCGGGCACATCGGCGGACAATGCGCCGGCGGAGATGGTCGCGGTCTCGTCGGTGGCGAAGGTCAGCCCAGTGTTGCCGTCGCCGGTATTGACCCGTGTCCCCTGCGGAATGAGCACGGGCCACGCCAGCGCCTCGGCAACGCTGAAGCGAAGCACGGTACGAGCCGCACTCGCCGGAAGCCGCGCCGTGTCGACCATCGCTCCGATGAGGTCCAGATGCGGACCCACGGCGTGCGCCAAAAACTGCTGCCTGCCGGTTTCGTTGATGTAGGCGACGAGCAGGCTGATGACGTAGGCGTTGGACTCCAAAAAGAGACGCACGGGATCGCCGGGATAGACGGTGTTCCCGGAGGCCGTTTCGTAGGCGTTGATGACCAGCGTTTCGATCTCCGAAGGCGTCAGTCCCGAAAACTCCACGGCGGCGAAGTCGTCGAGCAGACTCACGGCGTCACCCCCTCGCGCAGCTTGAAGGTCACGACCGGACGGAGCTGTCCGTCCAACGTCGAGCCTTCCCGCAACCGGATGCCGATCACCTCGACGCGGGGTTCCTTCTCCTCGATGGCGTCGGTCAGTTCCGCGATCCGGAGCGCAGATATGACCGGGGCGGGCGCATCGATGCAGCCGCCTGCGGAAGCGAACCGGCAATCAAGCGGCACGGAATAGGCGAACGTGGTCAAAATCATGCGGATATTCTGCACGATGGATTCCATCCCCGTGGCCCCGATGACGAGCGGGACCGTCTCGCGCATGTCGACGACGGGCATCAGTGGTACTCCTTGAGGGCCAATGTCAGGCCGATGGTGTGGACGCCGCCGGGGCCGCTGTTGCGCCAGTCCTGCGTCACGCTTTCGATGATGACCCTGCCCCAGTTCCAGCCCGCGAGGATGAGCCGGTTGACCTCGCCGCGCTTGCACATGGACGCGAGGTTGTCCGCTTCCTGCATAGGGTTGACGCCGAGGCCGGCGTTGAGCGTCATGGTCAGGGAAAACGTGCCCAGCTCCGGCGCGAGGAACTCGACGCAGGGAAGATTCCCCTGCACCTGGTGCTCTTCGATGCGGGCTTTCCGTTCGCGCGTGACCTGCGACGGCGTGAACACCCGCGAGTCGGACACTTCAAAGACGATCTTGCCGAGCGTGCCGATATGCATGATCAGCCCCCGACCGGCGAACCGGAAGTGTCCGGGCCGGAGTCGACGCCGTCATGCACGTGCTTGCGCACGGACACTGAACCCGCCGTAACGTCATTGTCAGGAACGGCGACGCCGCCCTCGCGCACGGTGAACGAACCGCGCAGGATGCTGGTGGCGGACCCGCCGTCATAGCCTTCCTGCGTGAGGTTGCCCTCCAGAGCTATGACCGGAGCCTTCAGGCTGATGCGGGTATCGCTCATGACGGAAACATGCCCTTTGGCCTCGACTTCGACGTCGCCCGTCACCCTGGCGACGAGCTTGTGGCCCGCGCGGTCATACCAGAGTTCCGTTCCGTCCTCGTAGCGGACATAGTCCTGCGGCACGTCCCGCGCCGGGGAAGGGTCGCGTCCGGAGTAGCAGGCCCCGAGAACGACGCCCTGCTCCATCCCCTGCCCGGAAAACAGGCAGGCGACGTGCTCCCCGATGTCCGGGAAGCACTGCGTCTTGTCCTTCAGCGTGCGGCGCTGAAGCAGCCGCAGAGGCATGGTGACCATGCCGTCGCCGTCCGGAAGCCGGACGCGGGCCGTGCCCGAAGCGTCCACCCCGGTTACGGTGCCGAAGCGCAGGCTTGCTCCCCGGTTGGCTTCCAGCGCCGCTATCCGGCGTTCCTGTTGCGCGTAGTCGAATCCGCTCATACTAGTACCCCAGCGTCCGGCGCAGCTCGGCGCTGGTCGTGTATTTCCCGCTGATCTTGTGCGTGGCCTTTTCAACGAAATACGTGCCGTCAAACCGTCCGAACCCCGCGAGAATGATGGTGGAGCCGGACACCAGACCGGGATGCCCCATGATGTCTATGGAGCCGGCGCCCTCCTTTTCGTTTTTGTCGCGCAGGCCGCTTTTTGCGAACGTCTCGGCCTCGGCGCGGGATTCGACGCGCCGGTTGATCAACGTGACTTTCCGCCGTTCCCCGTCCTTCCCGGGATCGCCGAAGGAATACGTGACCATCTCGCCTTTTTCCGCGTCCCAATACTGGACGTCGCAACCGCTGTAGGCCGTGTCCTGCGACTGGTCCTTCAGCGTGTAGCGTTCCGGCGAAAACATGTCTCCGGTCCGGTTGACGGTGATGTGAGGCGTTCTGGCGTCGCCGCGGCTGGCGGCCTCGCAAACCAGCTTGCCGTCATGCACCTTGACGTTGACCCCGCGCGCCGAGGCCAGACGCTGCAAAAAGGGCAGGTCCGACTCTTCGCGCTGGTCCTGACGCCCGAACGGATAGGGATCGGCGTTGTAAAGCAGCTCCAGACCGTTGCGCCCGGCGATTTCCGAGGCCACGGCCTGCAGCGAGTAGTCTTCCCACGCCTGCGTCCGGGGCGTTTCCCGCAGCCCGTCAGTGAGCGCGGCGGAAACGGCCTTGATGCTCACCTTGTCCGGCGGCCCGGAATGCTCCACCTCGTCGATCTTGAACGCCCCGCAGTTCAGCGAAAGGTGCTTGCCGGGGCCGAGCCAGTCCGCGCAACGGATGGACATGGTCACCGGCAATCCCTTTTTGAGAGCCTTGGCTTCCAGCCATACGGCATCGCGGTCATGCAGCTCGAGCCGCACCTCGTCGGCCTTGCCCGCCGCGTTGTCGGTGTAGGTCGCGCTGATGAGGTACGGATTGATGGCTCCGGTGACGTCCTGCCCGCCGATGGTCACGGCGAGCCGCACGCGGCGGGCCAGCTCCGATCTTTGTTGCTGATTGGTTACATCCACGGCGGAAGCTCCATCTGCATATCTTTGGCGGACACGCCGTCCGGGACGCGCAGACTCACCCCGGCGGGGAAGACAAGCATGTCCATGCAGTCCGGGTTTGCGGCGACAAGCCGGTCCATAAGCCGCTCGTCACCCCACAGCCGGAACGCGATGGCGTCCCAGCGGTCGCCCTGTACGGTCACGTACTCAGTGGCCATAGGCCAATCTCCTTTGATCGCCGACGATGTTGGAGAGCATGCGTGACAGCCTCGTCTCGATCTCGGAGCTGCGGCTGTCGATGCTCCTCACCAGTGCGTCGCCCATGTCTGCGGCGGGAATGCCGTTGACGGTGACGGGCATGGAAAAATGCAGGGCGACGTTCGGCGCGGAAGGCGACGCCGAACGCGAATCCACCGGCGTCGTCCGGCTTTCACGTTTCGTTTTCTCCGGAGCGGACGCTTCGGGAACGCGGGAACGGACAGGCCCCGCCTTTGCCTTCTCGGGATTGGATGTGCGAGCCGGAGAGACTGCCGCCTTCTCAGGTTTGGACTCGGAGCCGAAGAAGTTCCCGACACCCTGCCAAAATCCATCTTTCTTTTCTTCCTGAGCTGCGGAGACGGGCTGTACCGGGCCGACAAGAGGTTTCTGCGGGGTGACCGCGGGCTGCGCCGGAGCGACGGCGGCCTTTTCCGGTTCCTGCTTCGAGCCGAACCAGTCGTCCCAGAGCGAGGTCTCGCGCTTCGGAAGTTCGCCCATGCCTGCGTAAACGGCTGAACCATCATCAGACACCCGAGACGCGTCGTTAAACTCGACCCCGTTATCGACAATGCCCATCCACTGGGCCACGGTCTTGAGCTTGTCCAAAACCGGAGTGAACAGTTCACTTGCCCATTGAAGCTTGTCACCAATCCACGAGACACACTTGTCAACGACTACCCGCAACGGCTCCCATCTTCTGGACAGAGCATAAACGGCGGTACCGAGCGTGATGACGGATGTAATAATGAAGCCGATAGGATTGGCTGCGAATGCCAAACCGAGCAAACGGACGGCCCCCGTCAGAACAGTCGTACCCCCGGCGAGAGCAGCCGAAACGCCTTTCTGGACCATCAGTGCCGCTGTAAACACCTTTGTCTTGGCGGCGCAGGCAAGCGAGACGGCGGCCTGATATTTCTGCGCCGCCGCCGTTGCGATGACGCTGGGCCTCAGCGCGTTGAAAATGCCCTTGGCGATCTGCCAGCCGTCGGAAAAGACGGTCGCCGCGTAGCCTCCCGCCAAGGCGGACACCTTGAGTCCGACAAGCGCGATGCCGCCCATCATGACGGCCTTGGTGGCGCCGGGGAATTCGCCCGCAAGCATCCGAACGGGCTTGATGACGCTGGTTGCGAAGTTGGCGGCATCGGCAAGCGGAGGCAGGAGCACGCTGCCGATGGTGATGCCGAGAATCTGGCCGGAGGCGGTCAGTCTGTCGATGGCTCCCTGCGTCGTCTTCGAGCGGGTTTCAAATTCCTTGAGCTGGGAACCCGTGGCCTCTTTGGCGTTGGCCAGCGCGAACACTTCGCGCAGCTTTTGCGGGTTGTTGATGAGCGGAGCCAGCGATGCCAACGATTCCGTGCCGAAAAGCTCCTTGGCGATGCCCGCCTGTTCCGCTTCCGGCATCTTCTTGATCGCACCGAGAACGGTGAGCAGGGTTTCTTCCGCCTTCTTTCCGCCCTGCTTCATACCCTTGGCGATTTCACTGACGTTTCGGAATCCGAGCTGGCGCATGGTCGCCTTTTGCTGCTTGGTCATGGCGTTGCCCTGACTCAACGTCAGCAAAAAATTCTTCATGGCCGTTCCGGCGGTTTCCTTGTTTTCCGAAGTCGACACCATTGCGGCCGCCAGCCCGACGATGGACTTTTCGGACAGCCCGGCGGTACGCCCGACCGCGCCCATCCGCGCCACCACGGAAGATGTGTCCGCCGCCGTGGCGTTCATTTTCGAAGCCACATAGTTCATGGCGTCGCCCATGCCGCGGGTCTGTTCCGCCGTCAGCTCCATGCGCGACTGATAGGTGGCGAGTCGTTCCCCGGCCTCCTCAGCCGTGATGCCGTAAGCCACGGACATTTCTGCGGCGTCACTCAGGAAGCGTCTCATCTTTTCGGGATCGAGCTTGCCGTCGGCTCCGTTGGCGACGCCCGCCTCGGCGGCGGCAGCCGCGATCTTGGTCACTTCGGACGCACCAAGCCCGGTGCGCTCGGAAACGGCGAAGATGTCCTGCTTGACCCGCTTCTCGTCCTCCGGCCGACGGAACTCGGCAACCTTGTTGAGGTCGGCCCAGTTGCTTTCGTAGTCGATGGCGAGCTTCACCGGCTGGACAACGGCGGCGGCAGTGGCAACAGTGCCCAGTATCTGACTGTTCAGTTCTTGCCGCTTGGTCTGATTGGCCAGCATCTTCTGCTGGCGTCCCAGCGCGGCTTCGGTGCGCCCGATGGCCGCCGCCGTGGCGTTCTGCGCCTTCGCCATGTTCTCGACGGTGACGCCGTACTTTTTCGCCGCCCGTTCCGCGCTGCGGAAAGCCCGCTCCGCAGTCCGCACCTGCTCGGTCAACTTGGCGCGGGTTTCCGGAATGTGCGGCCCGGCACTCAACTTTGCCCGAGCCGCTTGTAGTTCCGCGTTGGCCTTGACCAATGCTCCGGACTTTGCCGAAACACCCTGAAGCGTCTTCAGGTCGGACTTGAGGCCTTTCACACGCGACGAAACGCTGGTAAAAGCGGAAGCGACGGAAGCTCCGACGGCGGCTCCGACCGCAAACGTCACGCCAAAGGAAGTGCCCATGAAATCCCCTGATTACGATATTCTTGAACGGATGCGGGAGCAGGAGCGGAAAGCCGCCGACCGCACCCTGTTCTGGTTGCTGATGCTGCTTGTCGCCGCCGTCGCCGCCTGCGTCGACAAGTGGCTTCTCGGCACCGCCGACTGGTCCACGGCGGCGGGACACGGCGTTTTCGTCGCCTTGTGCGCCGTTGCGCTGACGTTTTTCGGCAAGGCCGTGCGCCCCTTCCCGTGGGTCATACCCGTTGCCGCCGCCGTGACCTGCGCCCGAAAGTGGTTCTTCGACGCGCCGACGTGGACGGCGGCTCTGGATGCCGGGCTGGTCGCGGCCCTTGTGCTGCTGGTCATCCTCCACCTCATGAGGCGTTGAGGCGTTTTTCCAGCTCGCAGGCCGTGTCCAGCCATGCCGACGCCTCGTCAGGCGTCAGGGCCAGCACTTCGCCGAGAGGCCACCGCGTCAGCCGAGACAGGCTGATCACCAGCATCCTGAGCTGCTTCTCCACCGTCCCGTCCGGATCGCTTCTGGCCCCGAAAGGCCAGCAGCTGATCCTGCAGCCGCTCGTAGTCGTGCATGTCCAACTCGCGCAGGTCCTCGACGCGCAGGCCGGTGAGCGCCCCGATGAGCGCGGCCTCTTCGATGAGGGAACCGCTGGTGATGGGGTAATCCAGCATGTCGCCCACGGTCGGGCGACGCATGGTCAGAGTGGACAAGGTCCGGTCGGCGAGCTGCGCCGGGTATTCAAGCGTAATCTTTGCGGTCTTTTCCATCGGGTTCCTCACATGCCGAGGTCGCTGCGGACCTTGGCGAGATAATCGGTTCCGGCAATTACACAGACGAAGTTCAGCTTGTCGATTTCCACAAGCTCAACCCCGGCCTGCGACAGCTTCAGGTAGTTGACTTCCATCTCGGTTTCGGAATCCATCTTCTTG
>CAUHBW010000213.1 GCA_959604115.1 uncultured Bilophila sp.
GAACGCATCCTGCGCGGCACGGTGGCCGACATCGCCCGCAAGGCCGAGGAGGCGGGCCTCGGACGACAGGCGCTCATCCTCGTGGGCCGGGCGCTCGAAGCCGACGGCGGCGCGTCGCGGCTCTACGGCGCGGACTTCTCGCATGGCTATAGAAACCACCTTGTTACGGAAGCCTGTGACGGTCGCTGCGCCCTCTACGCCTTCACCGACAAGGGGCTCGCGCGGGCGCGGGAAATCGCCGCCGGACTCGGCCTGCCCACGGCGATCCGCTGCACGCGGCCCACGAAGCTCGAAGGCGTCGTCCACACGCCCGGCGAAACCTTCGACGCGCGGCTCGCCGCCGACTGGGGGCAGTTCGACGCGCACATCTTCATCGGCGCGACGGGGATCGCGGTCCGCAAAATCGCGCCCCTGCTCCGCGACAAAGCCAGCGATCCCGCCGTATTGGCCTGCGCCGAGAGCGGAAGCCACGTGGTCAGCCTCACCGCCGGGCACCTCGGCGGCGCGAACCGGCTGGCCCGGCGCGTGGCCCGCATCACCGGCGGGCAGGCCGTGGTCAGCACCGCCACGGACGTCAACGGCCTCCCCGCCTTCGACGAAGTTGCCGCTCAGGAACATGCGCGCATCCTCAACACCGACGCCATCCGCCGCCTCAACGCCGCCCTGCTCGCCGGGGAGCCCATCGCCTTCTGCGGCCCGCGCGCTGTGTACGACCGCCATTTCGCCTCGACCGGACAGGTCGCCTTCGTCGAGTCGCCGGAAGCGGTCGCGGTCCGGCACGCCGTGCGCTGGGACGCCCAAGGCGCGCTGCCCGAAGGCGTGGAACATCTTGACGTCACAAGCCGTTCCTTCGTCGTGGGCGTAGGGTGCCGCCGAGGGGTCGAGCCGCTGGAGCTGCGCTTCATCGCGGAAAACTACCTGTCCGATCTCGGCCTGAAAAAGGAAAACGTCGCCGCCGTCGCCACCTGCGACGTGAAGGCGGACGAGCCCGCCATCCTCGAACTGGGCGAAAAGTGGCACGTTCCCGTGGAGTTCCACGCCGCCGAACGCCTCGACGCCGTGCCCGTGCCCACGCCCTCGGAAAAGGTGCGCGCGAAGGTCGGCACCGCCTCGGTGAGCGAGGCCGCGTGCCTGCTCTCCGCCGGGTATGGTACCGAACGGCAACCAAAACTCTACGCGCCCAAGGCCGCCTTCGGGGACGTGACGCTGGCGCTGGCGCGTCTGCCGCACCTGTCCGCGCCGGAGCCGAAACAGGGCCGGGTCGTGGTCGTGGGCCTCGGTTCCGGCGCGCCCGGACAGATCACGCCCGAGGCGGACGAGGCGATCCGACGCTGCGACACGGTGGCTGGCTACAGCCATTACGTTGATTTCATACGCGATCGCATCGCCGGAAAGCCGATTATCCAGAACGGGATGATGGGCGAGGTGGAGCGTTGCCGGGCCACGCTGGAGGCCGCCGCGTCCGGGCGCGAAGTGTGCATGGTGTGTTCGGGCGACCCCGGCATTCTGGCGATGGCGGGGCTGTTGTACGAGCTGCGGGCGCGCGAGCCGCGGTTCGCGGGCGTTCCGATCTCGGTTCTGCCGGGGATCACGGCGGCGAACATCGCGGCGGCCTCGCTCGGCGCGCCGCTCCAGAACGGATTTTCTCTGGTCAGCCTGTCCGATCTGCTTGTCCCGGCGGACGAAGTGAGGCACAACCTCCGGGCGGTGGCGCAATCGGCCCTGCCGGCGGCGTTGTACAATCCGGCGGGACGCAAGCGGCGGCATCTGCTTGAGGAGTCGCTCGCAATCTTCCGGGAGCTGCGCGGGCCGGACGTGCTCTGCGCCTACGTCAAGAACGCCGGACGCCCGCAGGAATCCCAATGGATCGGCAGGCTTTCGGAATTTCCCGCCGACGAGGTGGACATGTCCACCCTCGTCATCATCGGCGGCCCGCGCACGCGGCTCGACTCCGGCGTCCTGTACGAAGCGCGGGGGTATGTCGAAAAGTATATGGAATAAAAGGAAGATTAGGGAAAGGGGCGAGGAAGCGGGATTTTCGGAGCAAGGCGGCCGTTCCATACCCCTGTCCCATGTGGGAAGCCATCGAACGGGGATTCGGTACGGGCGAACGGCGTTGCAAGGAGAGAAGAAAGAGGATTGGCGGAAGGAAGGGAAAAGGGGGCCTTCTTCGGAGGGTGAGGAGGCTCCTTCCCCAAGACTCGGAGTACGTTATGGACAATAAGTTGACATTTCATGCTTTTTGCCTCGCCGCGCCGCGCTCGGGGGAGGGCAAGACCACGGCGGGGATCGCGCTGATGCGCGCGCTGGCCCGGCGCGGGCTGGTCGTGCAGGGCTTCAAGTGCGGGCCGGACTACATCGATCCGAGTTTTCACGCGCAGGCCACGGGCCGTCCCGCCTGCAATCTCGACACGTGGATGATGGGCCGCAACGGCGTCCGCGCGCTGTGGGACAGCCGCGCCTCCGACGCCGACGCCGCCGTCTGCGAGGGGGTCATGGGGCTGTTCGACAGCCGCGAGCCGGGCGATCCGGCGGGCGGAACCGCCGACTGCGCCCGCGCGCTCGGCATTCCCGTGGCGCTGGTGTTCAACGCGCGGGGCATGGCGTGGTCCGCCGCCGCGCTTGTCGCCGGGTTCCAGCTTCACGCGGCCCGCATGGGCGTCCGGCTCGTCGGCGTCATCGCCAACAACGTGGGAAGCCCCCGCCACGCCGACATCCTCCGCAGGTCGCTCGAAGGCGAGGGCCTCCCGCCCCTGCTCGGCGCGCTGCCCCGGCGCGAGGCGTGGCGGCTCCCCGAACGCCAGCTCGGCCTGATCCCCTCCGAGGAGGCCGGAACCACCGAGGCGTGGCTCGACGCGCTGGCCGAAGTCGCGGAAGAGTTCATCGACGTTGACCGGCTCCTGCGGCTCACAGCGACGCGACGCCCCCGCAAGCCCGCGCCCGTGATCCCGCCGAGCGTCCGGCCCCGGCGCATGGGCATCGCCAAGGACAAGGCGTTCCGTTTTTATTATGAGGAAAACGAGCGGGTTCTCGCCGCGCGGGGGTGGGAGCTGATCCCCTTCTCCCCTCTCGCGGACACGGCCCTTCCGCCCGATCTCGACGCGCTGTATCTCGGCGGCGGCTACCCCGAAGTCTTCGCCCGCGAACTCTCGGACAACGCCGCCATGCGCGGGGCCGTCCGCGCCTTCGCACGGCAAGGCGGCGAAATCTATGCCGAATGCGGAGGGTACATGTACCTGTGCGCCGCGCTCGAAGCCTCCGAAGAAGACGGCGGAGCGGGGAGCCGCCTCGTGCGCCGACCCATGTGCGGGGTCATCGACGCCACGGCCCGCATGGGCGGACGCATCCGCTCGCTCGGCTACCGGGAGGTAACGACGCTCGGCGGCGCGCCGTTCGGGCTGGACGACAACCGCTTCCGGGGCCACGAATTCCACTGGTCGGACATCGATCTCCACCGCGACTATCCGCCTCTGTACCGCGTCCGCACCGCCGCCGGAACCGAAAACGCCGGGGTCGCCTTCGGCAACGTCCGGGCCGGGTATGTCCATTTGTACTGGGGAGATGCGGATCAAAAACCCTCCGCCGGGGAGCCGGTTCCCGCGCCAGTTGCCGCGCCCCACTCTCCCGCCCGTTCCGCCGCCTGTTCGGAACCCTGCGGCGCGCCGACCGGAACGGATTCGGCGGAGCCGCGCGCCGGGGCTTTCGCGCCCGCCGAGGACGGACAGGGAACGAAGACGGATATGCGCGCCGAAACGCCGAAGTCCGCGTCCGTGGGGGCGTCTTCCGCGATCGCCTCCCCCAAGCCCAAAGGCGGAACGCCGGGCCGGGTCATTCTCCTGAACGGGCCGTCCAGCGCGGGCAAGACCACGCTCGCCAAGGCCCTGCAAGCCCGGCTGTTCGCGGAGCGTGGGCTGTGCAGCCTCACTCTGTCCATCGACCAGCTTTTGCGTTCCGCAACGGGAGGTTGCGAATCCGTGCTCGCGGGACTGGAGCGGACCGGCCTGCCCTTCATCGAGACGTTCCACGCCGGGATCGCCGCCGCCGCGCGGGCGGGCGCGTGGGTCATCGCGGACCACGTGATCGGGGAAAACCCGGACTGGGCGACGGACCTGCTCGAAAGGCTGGACGGCGTGCCCGTGCTGGCGGTGCAAGTGACGTGCGACGCCGAAGAACTGCGACGCCGCGAGTCCCGGCGCGCCGACCGCAGCCCGGACTGGCCCCACGCCGAACGGCAGGCCCGCCGCATCCATATCCCGCTGCCGGGCCAGATAGTGGTGGACACCACCCGCACCAGCCCCGAGGACTGCGCCGCCTGCATCCTCGACGTGCTCTCCGCCGGGGACGGGCGCACGGGCGAAAACTCCATATCCCATCGAGGTTCCCTATGAAACCCGAAGCCCACGGCGGCGATCTCCGCGGCATGGCGGCGACGTCCGGGCGCGATCCCGCGTCCCTGCTCGATTTCAGCGTGAACGTCCGGCCCGAAGGCGCGCCGGAGTTCCTCCGCGCCGCCCTGCTCCGGGCCACGGCGGCCCTCGCGGCCTATCCCTCGCCCCACGCCGAGGAAGCCCTCGACGCGGCGGCCCGCCGACACGGCCTGCCCGCCTCCCGCTTCGCCTTCGGCAACGGCAGCAACGAGCTTGTCCACGCCCTCGCCCGCGCGCTCAAAAAACGCGGCGCGCCCACAGCTTACGTCGTCGAACCCGCGTTCAGCGAATACGCGCTGGCCTGCCGCCTCGCCGGACTGAACGTCGAACGGATCTGGGGCGGCATCGCCGCGCCGGAACCGCGTTCCCGACGGGAACCGGCCTCGGGATTGACCGGAACGGACCGCCTCCCAATCGCCTCCGCCCAAGCCGTCCCTGACTCCTTTTCCGAAAGAAAGGAACCGCGTTACGGAGAAACGGAAAACCGTCGCGACGATGCGGCTCCCGATCCTGCGTCCGCGACGCCCGAAGAACGCGCTTCGACGCCCCGGACGCCTTCGCACGCGCCATCCGAAACGCCCGAAACCGTCGCCGCCCGCGCGTCCGGCATCCCGACCGCCGGACTCGCCTCCGAAGCCGCCCTTTCCTCCGTCCCCCCCCCCGACCGGCCCGATCCGCTTCTCGCCGCGCTGTCCGGCGCGCCCGCCGGTTCGGCGGTGTTTCTCGCCAACCCCGGCAACCCCTCGGGCCTGTTCCGCGCCCCGGACGCCTGTCTGCGCCTCATGGCCTCGCGTCCCGATCTCATCTGGATCATTGACGAAGCGTTCATCGAATACGCCGGGCCGGAAGCCGAGGTTTCCGTCCTGCGCCGGATGCCGGAGAACGGCGTCTCGCTGCGTTCGCTGACCAAGTTCCACGCCGTGCCGGGGGTGCGCCTCGGCTACCTCGCGGCTTCGGACGCGCTGACCGCCGCCGTGCGCGCCGAACTGCCCGCGTGGACCGTCAACGCCTTCGCGCTCGCCGCCGCCGTCGCCGCGCTCGACGACGCCTCGGACTTCGCGGACCGCACCCGCGCGGAAAACGCCGAACGCCGCGCCCATCTTGTTACCGAGCTGTCCGGTCTGCCCGGCGTGGAGGCGTTCCCCTCCGCCGCCAACTACGTGCTGTTCCGCTGGATCGGCGCGCCCCGCGATCTGCACGGCATCCTCCTGAAACGCTTCGGGATCGCCGTGCGCGACTGCTCCAATTACCACGGGCTCGAAGACGGGACGTGGTTCCGCGCCGCCGTCCGCTTCCCCGAGGACCACCGGCGGCTCGTCGAGGCGCTGCGGGAAATCGGTCAAGAAATGCCTAACGATATGAAGTCATGGGGGAAAGAAACCTTTCCTATGTACGGGGAACGCTCCCACGGGATTCCCTCCCCCCTATCCCCGGACGTTCGCCTTACCCGGACGCGCAGGCCAGAGCCCGAGACGCCCTCCTCCGGCGGCTTCGCCCGTCCCCTCGCCCGCTCTCCCCTCCGCACGCCCGCGCTCATGCTGCAAGGGACGTCCTCGAACGCGGGGAAGAGCATCCTCGCGGCGGCCTACTGCCGCATCTTCCGGCAGGACGGCTACGACGTCGCGCCGTTCAAGGCGCAGAACATGTCCCTGAACTCCGGCGTCACCGCGACCGGCGACGAAATGGGCCGCGCCCAGATCGTGCAGGCGCAGGCCGCCCGCGTGGACCCCGACGCACGCATGAACCCCATCCTCCTCAAGCCGCACTCGGACACCGGGTCACAGGTCGTCGTCCTCGGCAAACCCATCGGGCACATGCGCGTACTCGAATACTTCCGAAAAAAAACGGAGTTATGGAGCACCGTTACCGAAGCCTACGACGCCCTCGCCGCCGAGCACGACATCGTGGTCCTCGAAGGCGCGGGCAGCCCCGGAGAGGTCAACCTCAAAAGCCACGACCTCGTGAACATGCGGATGGCCGACTACGCCCGCGCCTCGGTCCTGCTCGTCGGGGACATCGACCGGGGCGGGGTCTACGCCTCCTTCCTCGGCACGTGGATGACCTTCACCGACGCCGAACGCCGCCTGCTCACCGGCTACCTCGTCAACCGCTTCCGGGGGGACGCCTCCCTGCTCGGCCCCGCGCATCAATACATGCTCGACCACACCGGCGTGCCCGTGCTCGGCACCATCCCCTACATCCGCGACCTCAACATCCCCGAAGAGGACATGGCGGGCTTCCCGTGGGGCCAAAACGCCGACTGCGGGCCCAAGGAGCCGGGAACGCTGGACATCGCCGTGGTCATGCTCCGGCACGTCTCCAACTTTACGGACTTC
>CAUHBW010000214.1 GCA_959604115.1 uncultured Bilophila sp.
AACATTTCAGAAAGAGAAAAGTGCCTTCACGGATATTCCTCTAAAAACGCTGTATAAATATAGAATTCTTCTTTTCCGTACAGTCACGGACGTTCTGGAGAGCCATGAATCTTTCATCCGCCCGAATAGCCGTCTGCGCCGCCCTGCTGGCCCTCGCGCCGGGCGGTTGCGCCCCGCTGGAGAAGCCGCCGCTCCCGGAGAAGCCCGACAGCGACGTCCCGTGGACCTACGAACCGGAAGGCGTGGTGTTGCGCATCAACGCCGTTCCCGGCTTGAACGAGCACGAGGGCGAGCCGTCCAGCCTGATGCTGTGCGTGTACCAGCTTTCCTCACGCGAGGGGCTGGACATGCGGCTGGCAAGCCGGGAAGGGTTCGCCGAGCTGCTGGCCTGCAAGCGGTTCGACGATTCCGTGGCAACGGCGCAGCGGCTCTTTTCCGATCCCGGACAGGCGCAGAACCTGTACCTCGACCGGCAGGAAGGGGTACGCTGGATCGCGCTGGTCGCCGGCTATTACCACGGGACTCCGGCCCGCAGCGCCCTTGTCGTTCCGGTGCCGATCCGCACCGTCACCGAGGGCTGGATGCCGTTCATGAAGAAAACGCACCGCGAACCGGGGAGGACGATCCTCCCCATCCGGCTGGGGGCGTCGGAAATTCTGGGCCGGTGAACGACCGCCGGAGCCACGGGGGACGCGGAGCGACGCGCCCTTGCCGACGGCGGCCTTCCGCGCGTCCGAACCGGAGGGAACAGCGTCCCGCCGCGCATGCCGGAAAACAGGGCCGCTCGGCGGTATCGCCGTGGAAAGAAAGGGCCCCCGACAAAGCACGGCAGGCGGGGCGAGGCCGTCTGTGAGCATTTCGTAACCCAAGCCGGGAGAACCGACATGCACCCCCAACGTCCGGTCTATTGGTATTCAGGACAATTTCTCGAACCGCAGCACTTCCAGCAGGCGGACGCCCACAACGCCGCCGCGCGCTTTTCCCTGCTGGAAGCCTCGCGTCCGTATTTCTGGGGTGCGGGCGGGTTGGAACTGGACGAGGCCGCGCTTGCCGAAGGCCGGATCAGCGTCCGGTCGGCTCGGCTGCTGTTTCAGGACGGCACCGAAGCCGTGGTCGCCTCCACGCCGGAAATGGGCAACGCCCTGCTCCCCGGCAGATCCTTTCAGGAAGACTGGACCGACCGGCACGCGCCGCTGACGGTCCATGCCGGACTGACCCGGATGAACCCGGTCGGCAACGTCTCCGGGATCGCAAGCTGCACCCGCGACGGCGGCAAACTCGTCGGCTGCGCGGCGGAGAGCCTGCCTCAAACGCCGGGCCGCTACGTCGCTCCGGACACCGACGATCTGCTCCCCGACCGTTACGCCCTGCCCCACGCCGCCGAAAGCCGGAGCGACGCCCCGGTGCGGACGCTGTATCTGTACCCGAGGCTGTTCTGGGATTCGGAACTCGAAAACCGCCCGGACTGGCTGTTCCTGCCGCTGTTCCGGATCGTGGACGACGGCACCGGACCGAGGCTCGATCCCCGCTACGCGCCGCCGAGCCTGCGCGTAGTCGACAGCCCGGCGCTGGAACGCCTCGTGCGCGGCCTTGAAGCTCGCCTCACCGGAATCGTGCGGCGTCTGTCACCGCCTCCTTCCCCCGACGCCCCCGCGACCGCCGGGCACCTCCAGCGCATGAACGCGAGCCGCACGCTTTCCGAACTCCGCTACGCCCTCGGGTGGGCCTCGCCGTGGGCCGTCTTCGGACTCCTGCGGCACGGCATCGCGGCGATGGCCGCCTGCACGGACACATCCCTGCTCGACGCTCTCCCTCCCTACCGCCACGACGATCCCGCCGAGAGTTTCCGCAGACTCGACCGGCTGCTAAACACGATCCTGCGCGGGACGCTCCCGGAACCCGCCGCCGTGGTCCGCTTTCAGGCCCGGGGCGGCCTGCTTTGCGCCGACCTGCCCGAACGGAGCGCCGGGCGGACGCCCCTGATCGTGCTGCAATCCGACGAACCCGCCGCCACGCTGATCCGCGAGGGCAGACTGGTCGCCGATACCCCGGACGCGCTTCCGCATACGCTGGCCCACGCCGTCGCGGGGCTTCCCCTGCGCGAAATTCCCGCCCCGCCCGGCATGCCGAGCCGCGAGCGCGTCCGGTACGTTCGGCCGGATACCCGGTCGGCGTGCTGGCAGGCCGTCCTGCGAGCCGGGACGCTGGCGGTGGCCCTGTTCCCGACGCGGGAGACGTCCGCCGTCCCGGACGGTCCCTCTCCGAGATGGGAAGGCCCGCAGTGGGCGGACACAGGAACCCCGGAGGAGCCGATCCGGCAGGCGACCGCCTCCGAAGCCCTTGCCAAGCGCCTGCGCCTGCTGTTCCTGAGGAGCTGACCCATGCTGCGCGCCTGCTTCGATCCATGTTTCCGCCTGATGCTCCGCCTGCCGGACGGTTCCCCGTCCGGGCGGCCCCTGCGCCGCGAGGCGCACCTCCTCCTTGAAGAAGCCGCCGCGCGGGCGCTCCGGGATCACGCTCCCGCCACCGTGGAAACCGCCCGGCGCATGGTCGAGGCGTGGATGGACGAGGCGGCTCTCGCCGTGCCGTGGGAAGGGCGGACGGACTGGCTCCGCGCGCCCCTGCAACGGCGCTGGGGAGAGGGAAGGCGGGCGGGAAACTGGTTCTTCGAGGCGGCGGATCGTCTCGCGCCCGGCAGCCCCGTCGACGCCGAGCTTGCGGGGGTCGCCCTGCGCTGCCTCGGGCTCGGATTCCGGGGATGCCTTTATAACGATGCCCCCGCCCTGATCCGCCATCATGAAAGCCTTGCCGCCCGGTTCGGCTACGCCGCGACGCCTCCGGCCTTTCCTCCCGAATCGCTCCTTTCCCCGCCCCGCGGCCTTTCCCGCCTGTCCCGCTACGCCTGGCCACTCGCCGCCGGGCTGACGACGTGCCTGCTCCTGGCCTTCTGGGCCTTCAGCAACCACAATCTGAAGCAGGAGGCGTTTTTCGACACCCGCGGCGAGATGCACGGCACCGTGGAGAAACCATCATGAGTCCGTGGACATTGTTCGGCTGGCTGCTTCTGCTCCTGTTCTGCCTGCTGCTGGCGGCTGGCCTGTCCTTTGTCGGCCTGCTGCGCGGCTGGCCCGCGTGGCTCGTCCCTGCCCTCGTCGGGGGCTGCCTCGCCGTCTCCGTCATCGCCTGCCTGCTCGGCAAGAAACGGAAAAAAGACGCTCCAGACGCTCCCGGACAGCCGCCGACCGTTCCCGCGCCGCCCGTAGTCCTGCCGCCGGGAAAGGCTCCGCGCTGGCTCCTGCTCGATTTCGACGGCCTGCTCCCCCATCTGCCGTCTCTTCTGGAAGGTGCGGGAAAACCGCTGCATCCGGGCGGAACCGGGCCGCTCCTGTGGAGCACCCCGCAGGCGCACTGGATCGCCGTGGACGCCGCTCCGACGCCGACGGACAGCGGGGAGACGGAACTTCGACCGACGGAGACCGGCCAATCCCCGGCGAGCGTTCCCTCGAAAACGGCGGTTCCGCCACCCGCCTCCGCGAGTGCCTCGTCCGAAGCCGCCGACACGAAGGCCAACGGGGAGCCTTCGGCATGGGACGCCCTGCTGGACGTGCTCGAAGACCGGGGCGCGCGCCGATGGCTGGCCCATCCGGCGGGCATCGTGCTGTGCGTTTCCGCGGACCGCCTGCGTTCCGGCCCCTCGAGCGACACCGCCGCGACCCTCATCCGCCTCCGTCTCCGCGACATCCGGCCCCGCATCGGGGACGCTCCGTTGTGGCTTATCCTGACCGGGCTGGAAAAGGCCCCCGGCATGCCCCGGATGGCCCGCGCCCTCACGACCGAAATCACGCTCGAACGCAATCCCCTCCACTCCCCGCTCGGCTGGCTCATGTCCGCCCGCAGGTTCCATACGCCCGTTCCCGAATGGGCGGATGCAGGCGTACGCCAAGGCATGGCCCGGATCGCCGAAACGCTGGACGGACTCGTCCGCAACGCCGACGCCGGAACCCCGTCGCCGGGCGGCCCGGCCTTGCTGCTCGAAAGCGCGTTCCGTAGCCTTGTCGCGCCGCTGTCGGCCTTCGCCGCCGGTCTGGGGGACGACCTGCGCGGCATCTTCTGGACCGCACTGCCGACCGTTTCCGAAAAGACGGCGCACGGCGGCCCGCTGTTCTTGCGGCGGCTGTTTCAGGAAATCCTGCCCGGGCACGTATCTCCGTTCCCCGATGCCGGAGCGCGCGGGCGACGCGTCCGCCTCGCCTGCCGGATCGGTTCCGCGCTTCTGCTGGCGGCTGCGGGAGGTGCCCTCTACCGGGGCGCGGAAGCCTCCCGCGAGCTGCTCCTCGGCATACGCCGGCTTGAGGACAGCCTGCCCCACGCCGCCACCATTCCGGCCCTGAACGAACTGGCCCTGTCCTTCCAGCGTCTGGAACGCGACGGCTCCGGGCTCGTCCGGCTGTACGGCGCGCCGCAGGAGCGGCTCGGGCAGCTCCGCGCCGCCATTGCGGCCCATCTTGCCCTGCCCACTCCGGACGCCTCCGGGCGCTGGCTCAACGAACTGATGATCTGGGCGGGAACCCGACCCGGCGTTGAGCCAATCCGCTTCCGCGCCCCGGACGGCACGGTCCTCGCCCGTGTGGACGGGGCCGTCACCGGCGCGGGCAGGCAGACCGCCGCCCGCTTCCTCGACGCCATGCGCCGTCTCGCCCCGGACGCGCAGGCCGTGGACCATCTGCAACTCCTGTACGACGCCTCCGTGTTCGCGGCATGGCACGCGGCCGGGCAATGCCTGCTCGACGCCGTGCGGCCTTCGGGCATCGACCCGCGTACGCTCCTCGACACGCGGCACGTCCCGATCACGCCCCGCGAAGCCCTCGGCCCGGACGATCCCTGCGCTGCCTTCCTTAAAAGCGCGGAACGCGAACTTCGGTTCGCCGAAGGCCCCATCCCCGACTGGGTCGCCGCGCTGCGGGACTTGCGGCATATCCAGAAACTTGCGCAATTGCCCATCGGCACGGGAGAAACCTCATGGACGGAGGCCGTGGGCCTCATCGGAGAGCCGCCGGACGCCGCGCGCCGCGCCCTCGGAAACGTGGAAAGCCTGTTCCGCGCCCGCGCCGCATGGACGGACTACCGGGGCGCGCTCGCCGCGCTGTCGTCCGAAACGGGAAGCGGGGAAGGCCTGGTGCGCCTTGCCCGCGCCCTCTACGGCGGGGACGTCAACGGCGGGCTTCGGGCGACCGACGACGCATGGCGGATGCTGACCGCCGCGCTCGAAGCCCGGAATCCCGGCCTGCTCAACGACCCGCTGATACCATCCCTCGTGCGCGCGCCGCTGCTGGTCGCCGCCGGTTCCGCCACCAACGAAGCCGCCCGCAACCTTCAGGAACGCTGGTCTTCCGAGGTCGTGGCCCCCGTGGAAGGGCTTGAGGACGAAGCGCTCCAACAGGCGCTGATCGGCGACGGCGGCGTCCTGAACGCCTTCACGGCGGACGCGGCAAAGCCTTTCATCCGGCCTTCAAGCGCCGGTTTCGCCCCCGCCTCGGCGCTTGGCCGCACCTTCCCGCTCTCCACGGCGTTCCTTCGCCTTCTTGCGGAGACGCCGCAGCGCATGGCGCTGTACCCCGCGTCCTACCCGGTGCGGGTCAGTTTCTCCCCGGTGACGGTGAACCCCAAGGCCAAAGCCTATCCGCGCGGACTGTCCCTGCGTATGGACTGCGCGAACGCCCCTGTCCGCTCGGATATCTATAATTATAAGGAAGACGTGCTGTTCGACTGGTCGCCGGAACAGTGCGGCGGCCTGACGCTGGCGTTCCTTCTGGACGGCTTTGAAGCCGCCGCGCGCTATGACGGGCCGCTCGGCTTCGCCCGCTTTGCGGATCAGGCGTTGGCCGGGCCGATGGAATTCGTCCCGTCGGACTTCCCCGAGGCCGCCGTGCGGCTGGAAGCCCTCGGCATCACCCGGATAAAGACCCGCTTCCGCATCGAAGGCGGCGAGGCCGTACGCGACCGCCTTCGCGCCCTGCCCCCGGCGTTGGTTCGCAACATTCTGCGTGGCGACGGCTAACGGAACCGACGGCGGGGAGCTCCCGACGACCACGCCGGACAGAGCCCAAAAGCGAAAAGACGGCTTCCCTGTACGGGCGGTTTCCAGCGGATTGCCTGCCGGGAGCCGCCCGCCTCCATTCCTGTATTCATGTGGCCCGCATTCGCGCCGGAAACGCGGGGACGACGGCGCGGCTCAGGAAGGACACCTTGCCGAAGGCGTTCTTCCCGAGCCGTGTTTATGGATGGCGAAGCGGCGTCCCCCGCTCCGACGCCTTGGAGCCGTCCCGTTCCTCAACTTCCATAGGGGCGACGGCCCCACATGGCAGCCCCACAACAGAAAAGACGGCCCTTTCCGCGGCGTTTCCGTGCCGACGGGTTGCGCCCTGTTCCGGCCTCCCGCCTGTCCGGTGGACGGAATCGTTTGGGGGAAAGCCCGGCATACGTTTCCCGCAGAAAGGCTTTTGAAATTTTTAGGCAAGAAATTGGGAGAAACATATCTATTGTAACCGCCCTGCCGGGGGTAGTGTATCGGCATGCGAAAGGCCGCCCTTCACGCCGGGGCGGACGTCAACCTGTCTTGAAAAGGAGTTTCGCCATGAAACAGATTGGTCATGCCCCAACGGCACGGGAAGCGAACCGGAACAAGCCCGCCGCGGACTCCCTGCCGCTTTCCAGACGCGGCTTTCTGAAATACGCCGCCGTC